>JARLGO010000256.1 GCA_031292655.1 Geothrix sp. | reverse complement strand
TCGCCCGGAGGGATGAAGCCAGGCAGGCGCCCCGCGGCGTCAGGTCCCTTGAACAACGAACCACGTTGCCCTGCGGGCCCTTCCTTGCGGTGCATCCTGCCTGGCTTCATCGCGGCATTGTCGGGTTTTGTTATGAGCTCTTGAATCCACCATCAATCCCCCCTCCCATCCAGGATCAGCCGGTAGCCCACGTTCGGCTCGGTGATGAAATGCCTGGGCCGGGTGGGATCCGCCTCGAGCTTCTTGCGAAGCATGGCCATGTAGATGCGGAGGTAGTGGGTGTGGCCCTCGCCTCCCGGACCCCAGACTTCGGCCAGCAGCTGGCTGTGGGTGGCCACCTTCCCGTCCCGGCGCACCAGGGCCTCCAGCAATTTGTATTCGAGGGCGGTGAGCTTGACGGAGCGCCCCTCGTGGCTGACTTCCCGGCGCTCGAGGTCGATCCGGAGGCCGCCCCCCTGGACCACCGGGTCGGCCAGGTCGGCGGGAAGGGTGTGCCGCAGGGCCACGCGGATCCTGGCCAGCAGTTCAAAGGCGCCGAAGGGCTTGGCGAGGTAGTCGTCCGCCCCATGGTCCAGGGCCCGCACCTTGTCGCGCTCCTGGTTGCGGGCGCTGAGGATCACCACGGGCTTGCGGCTCCAGCTCCGGAATTCCTCCAGCACGGCCATGCCGTCCCGGTCCGGCAGGCCCAGGTCCAGCAGCACCAGGTCCGGGTTGTGGCTGCGCGCCATGGCCAGGCCTTCGCTGGCGGTGGACGCGCTCAGCACCTGGTACCGCTGCCCGGTCAGGGTGGGGACCAGGAAGCGGCGAAGGGATTCCTCGTCTTCAATCACGAGGATCAGCGGGTGGTTCACGGGGCCCCTTCGGGGGGCGGGGGCGGCGTGCCATCCAGCGGCAGGGCCAGCTGGAAACTCGAGCCTCCGCCCGGCCGGTCCCCGGCCTGGATCCTGCCGCCGTGGGCCTGGACGATGGCCCGGCAGATGGCGAGGCCCAGGCCCACGCCGCCTTCCCCCGCCCCCGGCAGGCGGAAGAACTTGTCGAAGATCCGGTCCCGGAAAGCCGCCGGGATGCCCGGTCCCCGGTCCGCCACCTCCAGATGGACCCAGCCCGGTTCCCCCCAGGCCCGCAGCTCGATGTCCTGCCCCGGGGCATGGCGCTGGGCATTGGTCAGGAGGTTGACCAGCACCTGCTCGACGAGGGCCGCATCCAGGGGCACCAGGGGCAGGGCCTCCGGGAGCTCCACGCGGACGGGGAGGGCGCCCTGGCGCCGCTCCAACCTTCCCAGGGCCGAGCCCACGACCTCCTCCAGGGGCTGCCACTCCTTTTGGACCTGGATGGCGCCGCTCTCCAGCCGCGTGAGGTCGAGGAGGTTCCCCAGCAGGTGGGCCAGCCGCAGGCTCTCGTCCTGGATCATGGTGAGCAGGTCGCGCCGCGTGGAGGCGGACAGGTCGCCGGGCAGGAGCAGGCTGCCGGCGGCGCCGTGGATGGCGGCGAGGGGGGTCCTGAGGTCATGGCCGATGGCCCCCAGGAGGGTGCTTCGGAGGCGTTCCGTTTCGCTCTCCAGCTGGGCCTTCCGTGCCTCCTCCAGCCAGCGGAGCCGCTCCAGGGCCAGGGCGATCTGGACGGCGAAGGCCTTGAGCAGCTCCCAGGTGTCCGGCGGCAGGCCCGTGGATTCCCGCGGGCGCACCAGGAGGACCCCCTCGCTGCGGTCCGTTCCCATGAGGGAAAGGCAGTAGACCCCTCCCAGGGGCAGGGGCTCCAGGGGATCCCCGGGGCGCTCCCCGACGCCCAGGCGGGGCAGCAGTTCATCGGGGGAAGGCAGGTCCGGGAGCGGGCCCGGATCGGGCAGGGCCCTCCAGGTGTCGCCTTCAGGAAACAGCAGGTGGGCCTCCACCTTGAACACGCGGCGGAGGTGCTCGGCGGCGGCGGCGGCCACTTCGTCCGGGCGGCGGCCGCGCGCCAGGGCCCGGCCCAGGAGGTAGAGGGAGGCGGTGTGCCCCTCCCGGCGCTGGACTTCGCGGGCCTGCTGGCGCAGGCGGTGGAGGAGGCCCACCACGGCCTGCGCGGAAAAGAGCATGGCCAGGAAGAAGAGCAGGCTGGGCCAGTGGGCCTCGACCCGGCTGAAGCGGGGCGTCTCCAGCAGGAAGCTGTAGAGCAAGGCGCTCATGACGGAAGCCAGCAGGGCCAGGCCCTGGCCCCAGGAGTGGGCGATGAAGGCCACCGCGGCCAGGTAGACCGGCAGCACGAGGGAGATGTTCCCCTCCCGGGGCACCAGCCAGGCCACGCCAGAGCAGGCCGCCAGGACCGCGAGGGTGCCGACCATGGCCCCGAAACCCGTCCGGGCCGGGTCCGATCCGGCCCCCTCCCGGCGGTCGTCCAGCACGTGGATCCGCGCGTCCAGTCCCCGGCGCTGGAGCTCGTCCGCCGTGGAGTGGCCGATCCGGGCCCAGGGCCAGCGGTCCCGGGAGCGGCCCAACAGCAGGACCTGGGCCCGGGAGCTGCGGGTCAGTTCCGACAGGCCCTGGGCCAGGGTCGGGGCCTGGACGATCCGGATCTCGGCGCCCAGGCGCTGGGCCTCCTGGAGCCAGACCTCGGCCTGCTCGCGATCCTCGGTGAGCCGGGCGCCGCTCGTCTCCACATGAACCGCGATCCAGGGCACGGAACGCTCCCGGGCCAGGCGAAAGCCCGCCTGGATGAGGCGGAGCGCGCGGGCCTCGGATCCGAGGGCCACGAGGATGGGGCGGGGCGCGGCTGCCATGGCAGGTCCAGGGTACCGCATAAAAAGGGCATAAAAAGTGGGGCCAGGGGCCTCGGCTCGCCGACCCTTCTCTGCATACTTGCGGCATTCGGCGCGTCCGGATGCGGAGGTCGTCCCCCATGGAATCCATGCCCCTGAATGTCGGGAACACAGCGTTCATGCTCCTTTGCGCCAGCCTGGTCATGCTCATGACGCCGGGCCTGGCCTTCTTCTACGGCGGCCTCGTCGGGCGAAGGAACGTGCTCACCATCATGACCCAGAGCTTCGTCTCCCTGGTCTGGACCACGGTGCTCTGGTTCGCCTTCGGCTATTCGATGTGCTTCGGCCCCACCTGGCACGGCATCGTGGGCGACCCCACCCACTACGCCTTCCTGAAGGGCATCACCCTGCACACGATGTACACGGGCAATGACGCCGGCATCCCCCTCATCGTCCACGTGTCCTATCAGATGATGTTCGCCATCATCACGCCGGCCCTCATCACCGGGGCCTTCG
Organism: Geothrix sp.; assembly: GCA_031292655.1. Classification (GTDB taxonomy): domain Bacteria; phylum Acidobacteriota; class Holophagae; order Holophagales; family Holophagaceae; genus Geothrix. The sequence continues at coordinate 13,091 of JARLGO010000256.1, read as the reverse complement.
CCAACCGGGTGACCTTCAAGGCCTACTTCCTCTTCCTCACGGGCTGGCTGGTCTTCGTCTACTTCCCCTTCGTGCACATGGTCTGGAATCCGGAGGGGATCCTGGCGAAGTGGGGGGTGCTGGACTTCGCCGGGGGCATCGTGGTGCACAACACGGCCGGGTTTGCCGCCCTGGCCTCCATCCTCTACGTCGGCAAGCGCAACGTGGTCGAGAACATCCCCCACAACGTGCCCCTCATCGCCCTGGGCACCGGCCTGCTGTGGTTCGGGTGGTACGGCTTCAACGCCGGTTCCGAGCTGCGGGTGGACCAGATCACCGCCAGCGCCTACCTGAACACGGACATCGCCGCCTCCTTCGCCGGGGCCACCTGGCTGCTGGTCGAGTGGATGAACGCCAAGCAGCCCAAGTTCGTGGGCCTGCTCACGGGGTCCGTGGCGGGCCTGGCCACCATCACGCCCGCCGCGGGCTACGTGTCCCTCAGCACCGCGGCCCTCATTGGCATCCTGGCCGGCGTGATCTGCTACTACGCCGTGGCCCTGAAGAACCGGCTGGGCTGGGACGACGCCCTGGATGTCTGGGGGGTGCATGGCGTGGGCGGGCTCGTCGGCGTGGTCTTCCTGGGCATCTTCGCGTCCAAGGCCTGGAACCCGGCCGGCTCCGATGGCCTGCTCCTGGGCAACGCGGCCTTCTTCGGGAAGCAGTGCATGGCCGTGGCCATCTCCTCCGTCTGGGCCTTCTCCTTCACCTACGGCATGCTCTGGATCATCGACCGCATCACGCCGGTCCACGTGGCGGCCAATGCGGAGGAGCGGGGGCTCGACACCGAGCTGCTGGGCGAAGAGGCCTACCCCCAGGGCCTTTGAGGGGCGCGACCCCTTGGGCCGAGGTGCGCGAATCTCGACCTCAGGGTCAGGAATCGATCTGCGGCGGTCTGTGTCATGACCTGGATTCCAGCCATGGATGGGGATGGTCTGCGGAAAATCGAGGGATAAATTGGGCCCCTCTGGGCTGCGTGCTAGATTTGGGCCATTGACCCCTGGCGAAAGGAGTTCCTGTGGCCGACAGCTCCGTCCAGACTGCGGTGGCCACATCCCTCTCCCCCAAGGAGCGGGTCCACCTGTACCGCACGATCTACGCGGCCCGCCGCATCGACGACAAGGAGATCCTGGGCAAGCGCCAGAACAAGGTCTTCTTCCAGATCAACGGGGTAGGACACGAGGCCATCCAGGCCGCCGCGGCCCTGGTGTTCCGCCCGGGCCACGATTGGTTCTTCTTCTACTACCGGGACCGGGCCCTGGCCTATGGGCTCGGCTACACGGCCCGGGAGATGTTCCTGGGTTCCGTGGGCGCGGCGGCGGACCCCGCCAGCGGCGGCCGGCAGATGCCCAGCCACTGGGGCCACAAGGACCTCAACATCTTCACCACGTCCAGCCCCACCGGCAGCCAGCTGCTGCAGGCCGTGGGCGCCGCCGAGGCCATCCTGCGGGCGGAGCAGGGCGGCGTGCAGGAACTGCTGGGCATCGCGTCCGACGAGGTGGTCCTGACCACCACGGGCGATGGCACCTGCAGCCAGGGCGAGTTCTGGGAGGCCGTCAGCAATGCCGTGAACCTGAAGGCGCCCATGGTCTTCCTGGTGGAGGACAACGGCTACGCCATCAGCACGCCCACGGAGGTCCAGTATCCGGGGGGCAACATCGCCGCCCTGCTGCAGGGCTATGCCGCCCACGGCCTGCTCATCCTCGACAACGTGGATGGCTGCGACCCCGTCGCCAGCTATGAGGCGATGAAGACCGCCGCGGCCCACGCCCGCGCCCGCAAGGGCCCGGCCCTGGTGCGGGCCACGGTGATCCGCCCCTACAGCCACTCGCTGTCGGACGATGAGCAGCTCTACAAGTCCAAGGCCCAGCGGGAGGCCGAGGCCCAGCGGGATCCGGTCACCATCTTCGCGGAGCAGTTGGTGGCCTGGGGCGACCTCACGGAGGCCCAGCTGCAGCGGCTGAAGGAGGAGGTCCAGGCCGAGATCGACACAGCCTGGGAGGAGGCGGAGCGGGCCCCGGGACCTGAACCCGGCAGCCATGGTCGCCACCTCTACAGCGAAGCGGTGGATGCGACGTCGGCGGCCTTCGACACCGAAGCGGCCCCGGGGGATCAGGAGCACGGCAAGAAGACGATGATCGACCTCATCAACGCCACCCTCAAGCACGAGATGGCCCGCGATCCCCGCATCCTGGTGTTCGGCGAGGATGTGGCCGATGTGAGCCGCGTGGACATCCAGGACGAGGTGAAGGGGAAGGGCGGTGTCTTCAAGGCCACTCACGGCCTGCAGAAGCGGTTCGGCGCCCACCGCGTGTTCAACTCGCCCCTGGCCGAGGCCACCATCGTGGGCCGCGGCATCGGGCTGGCGGTCCGGGGCTTCAAGCCCGTGGTGGAGATCCAGTTCTTCGACTACATCTGGCCGGCCATGCAGCAGCTCCGCGACGAGCTGGCCACCATCCGCTGGCGCTCCAACGACGCCTTCAAGGCCCCCCTGGTGGTGCGGGTGCCCATCGCGGGCTACCTCATGGGCGGCGCCACCTACCACAGCCAGTGCGGCGAGAGCACCTTCACCCACATCCCCGGACTGCGCGTGGTGTGTCCCAGCACGGCTCTGGACGCCGCGGGCCTGCTCCGGACGGCCATCCGCTGCGACGATCCGGTGCTCTTCCTGGAGCCCAAGCACCTCTACCGGCAGACCCACAACAAGGGGAACGATCCGGGCCCGGACTTCATGATCCCCTTCGGCAAGGCCCGCACCGTGCGGGAGGGCACCAGCCTTTCCGTCATCACCTACGGCTGCACGGTGCATCGCGCCGTACAGGCCGCCCGGGAGGCCGAGAAGGAGGGCATCTCGGTCGAGATCATCGATCTCCGCTCCCTCAACCCCTACGATTGGGCCGCCATCGCCGCCTCCGTCAAGAAGACCCACCGGGTGATCGTGGCCCACGAGGACACCCTCAGCTGGGGCTACGGGTCGGAGATCGCCGCCCGCATCGCCGACGAGCTGTTCTTCCACCTGGACGCCCCGGTGCGCCGGGTGGCGGCCAAGGACACCTGGGTGGCCTACTTCCCGGCCCTGGAGGACGAGATCCTGCCCCAGCCCAAGGACTTCCTGGAGGCCTACCGGAACCTCGCCCGCATTTGAGGCTCCAGATATTCCCCTGATGCGGCGATAGTGTGGGGAACTCAACGGAGGAATCATGCGTGTCCTGCTGATCGCCCTGCTGCTGTCCACCACCGCGGCCTTCGCCCAGCTGGGGGCCTCCCCGGCCCCTGCCTCGGATGATCTCCAGCGCACCTGGACCCTGGGGGGCCAGGTCTACGGGCCCACCCTCACGGGGCACTTCAACGGTACCATCAGCGGCCAGGCCATCGGGTTGAACCTGGACTCGGACCTGGGCCTGGGGAAGGACAAGACCACCCCCGGGTTCTTCATCGACTACCAGGGGCCGCGCTTCGCCTTCCAGCTTTCCAACGGGTCGGCGGAGTACCGGGGCGACCGCACTTTGACCCAACAGATCACCCTGAACGGAAAGACCTTTTCTCAGTCCGACCGGGTTCAGTCCCACGTGAAGCTGGCCACCGTGGACGGCATCTGGACCATCAAGTTCGTGAAGGGCTCGGATGCTTGGCTGGGTCTCGACCTCGGGGCCCAGGTCTGGAAACTCGATATGGATGCCACGGACCTCACCAACCCGGCCACGGCCAGCACCAATGTGTCAGTCCCCATTCCCCAGATCGGCCTTTCGGCGGGGGGCCGGGGGCTCGACGGCGGGCTCGAGGCCAAGGCCTATGTCCACTACCTGGGCTACAAGCAGGCCAAATACACCCTGTTGGGCGCCGACCTGAGATACTTCCCGGTCCGCTGGTTCGGGCTGCGGGCCTTCTACGAGGGCAGCAGCTTCGATGTGCCCAAGGGCTCCGTGAAGGATGACCTGGCCTTCCAGCTGGACCGGAAGGGCTTCGGTTTCGGCGGCGTCTTCCGGTTCTGACCCCCGGGGTCCGGGGACCCGATGCGGGAATCCCGGGATTGGTTGCAAAAAAAAAGAATGGACTGCCACAATCCTGTCATGCTGTTCGCGTGACCCGCCAGGGGCGGACCTCACACCTACGCAATGACGGCCTTGTCTGGGGAAAGTCATCGCTACATCATCACCAGACATTCTGCAGGAAACAGTCATGGCTCAAGGCACCGTCAAGTGGTTCAACGCTGAAAAGGGCTTCGGTTTCATCACCCCCGATGAGGGTGGGGCTGACCTCTTTGTTCATCACACCGCCATCCAGGGCGGCGGATTCCGCACGCTGGACGAGAACCAGCGCGTCAGCTTCGAAGTCGCCCAGGGCCAGAAGGGCCCCCAGGCGACCAACGTCCAGAAGCTCTAGTTCGCATCGTTCCGAAGCAAAGGCGGCCCACCCGGGCCGCCTTTTTCATTTCACGTACGCCGTCGCGAAGCGGGCAAAATGGCCGGGTCGGACGTTCCTCATCCCCTTCGGAGGCCCCATGAACCACCGCATCTTGTTCCGGGCCCCCGGCGGTCCCGAGGTCCTGGAGTGGGTCGAGGCGCCGCTGAAGGCCCCCGGGCCGGGCGAGGCCCGGGTCCGCCATACCGCCATTGGCGTGAACTACATCGACATCTACCAGCGCTCCGGGGCCTATCCGGTGCCCCTCCCGGCCGCCCTGGGCTTTGAGGCCGCGGGCGTCGTGGAAGCGCTCGGCGACGGCGTCGCCGGACTGGACGTGGGCCAGCGCGTGGCCTACGTGGACGGCCCCACGGGGGCCTATTCCGAGGCCCGGAACCATCCCGCGGACCGCCTGGTGCCCCTTCCGGCTTCCATTTCCGACGAGGCGGCGGCGGCCCTGATCTTCAAGGGCCTCACGGCCCACATGCTGGTGCGGCGGGTCTGGCGGCCGGTGCCGGGGGCGTGGGTCCTGGTGCATGCGGCGGCCGGAGGGGTGGGCCTGATCCTCACGCGGTGGCTGGCCACGGAGGGAGTGCGGGTGATCGGGGTCGTCAGCACTGAAGAGAAGGCCGCCGCCGTCAGGGCAGAGGGGGCCGCGGCCGTCCTGATCGTCCCCCGGGGCGGGTCCTACGGGAACCTGGCTTCCGAGGTGCGGCGCCTCGCGGGCGGCAAGGGCGTGCGGGTGGCCTACGATTCCGTGGGGAAGGACAGCTTCGAGGCTTCCCTGGACAGCCTGGCTCCCTTCGGCCTCCTGGCTTCCTTCGGCCGAGCCAGTGGCGCCCTCCCCCTGGTGGACGTGGCCGACCTGGGGCGCCGGGGGGCCCTCGCCCTCCAGCGCCCGAGCGTCTTCCCGCATGTGGCCGATCCCGCGGATCTACGCGCCGCCGCCCGGGAGCTGTTCGAGGCTCATGCCCAAGGGGCCGTCAGGGCCCACATCCACGATCGGCTGCCCCTGCGCGAGGCGGCGCAGGCCCACCGTCTCCTGGAATCGCGCTCGACCCAGGGGGCCCTGGTGCTGATTCCTTGAGGCCTTCGACCTAGTGGTGCCCGTGGCCGTGATCGTCCGCCACGGCGGCCTTGCCGATGAACTCGGGCTTGCGGCCGAGGAAGGTGACCCACAGTCCGAAGAGGGCCAGGACCGCCACTCCCAGGGCGAAAAGGGCGGGGCGGGCGGCGGCCAGGGCCGGGGACCGGAACCCCAGCAGGCCCAGGGCAGCCCCGAAGAACCCCACCAGGATGAGCAGGATGCCCCAACGGGCGGAGGCGACGGGATTCTGGCCCACTTCCTCGGGCAGGGTGCCGAGGGGGGTCTTCACTTCGCCGGCGATGTGGGTGCCCTGGAAGACCAGGACCAGGAAGAGAAGAAAGTAGAAGGCCAGGAAGAGCATGGGGGGACTCCGGAGGGACCCAGGATCGCATAAAGCATCCCGGGAGGTGAAGAATGCTCGTCCGAATATTCGGAGTTGACGTCATCAATCGTTTGATTAATGCTGACGTCTTGAATTAATCACTCGATTGATTCATCTCCGAGGACCCCATGACCCCCCCCGCCCTGAGTCCGGACACCCGCACCCGCCTCCTCGAGTCCGCCATTCTCCATTTCGCGGCCAAGGGCTTCGACGGGGCCGGCATCCGGGAGATCGCCAAGCACGCCCATGCCAATTCCGCCCTGGTGGCCTACCACTTTTGCGGAAAGGAGGGGCTCTACCTGGAGGCGCTCAAGGCCATCTTCTCCCGCAAGGTCTCGCCCGTATCCCAGCTGGCGGGCCTCCCCCCTCCCGGTTCCCCAGGGGCCCGGGAGGCGGCCCTCCAGGGCTTCCGGAACTACATCCGCGCCTTCGTGACCGAGCTGATGTCCTGTGACCGTTCGGACCCGGGTTCGGATCCGGTGGACGAGGCCGCCATGATTCTCATGGCCCGGGAGATGCAGTCTCCGCGCCCGGCGTCCTCGGCCCTGCTCCTGGAGCACATCCAGCCCTATGTCACCTACCTGACGAACTGCCTGCAGATTCTGCGGCCGGACCTCGACGAGGACGAGCTCTTCGCCATGGGGGTCAGCATCCAGGGCCTGATGATCCACTTCCGGAATTCGCTGGGGATCATCCGTCTCATCCGGGCCAATCCGGCCTATCCCGAAGACCTCGAGAAGGTCATCCAGCACCACATCGACTTCAGCCTGAGGGGACTTGGCGTTCCCGAGGCCTTTTCGCAGCGGGGGAATTGACCATGCTTTTGTTCGCTCCACCCGCCCTCCAGGCCCAGGTCCTGACCCCGCCTCCGGCCCAGGCCCCGACCCCCGGCGCGCCCCTCGTCCTGGACCTTCCCGGCGCCCTGGCGCGCGCCCGCCAGGAGAACCCCACGCTCCGCGCCGCCCGGGCCCGGGTGGACGAGCGCCGCGGCCTGATCACCAGCACCCGGGCGGACGCCCTGCCTCAGCTGACCCTCGTGAGCGACTTCACCCGCATCCGGGATGTCTCCCTCCTCAACAGCAACTTCGCGGGCAGCGCGGCGGCCTTCGGCTTCACGCCGGAGTCGCTGGTGGGCGCCCAGAGCATCTACTCCAACCAGGCGAACCTCACCCAGCCCCTGTTCTACTGGGGCAAGCTGGGCACGGCCATCGACATCGCCAAGATGGGCGAGAAGGAGGCCGGCTACGCCTACACGACCTCGGAGCTGGAGGTCCTGCACGGCGTCGCCAAGGCCTACCTGGCGGTGCTGGCCGCCCAGGCCGAGCAGGAAGTCATCGAGACCCGGCGGAAGACGGCGGAGCAGTTCGTGGCGGACGTGAAGGCCAAGCTGGAGGCCCAGACGGCCACGGAGCTGGACCGGCTGCGTGCCGAGAGCGAGCTGCTGGCCGTGGTCCCCGATTCGCTCCAGGCCGACGCCCAGGTGAAACGGGCCATGGAGGTGCTGAACGGACAGCTGGGACTGGACCCCGCCACGCCCGTCGCCCTCGAAGGCCTCGGATTGCCGGAAGGCACGGGCAAGCCTGCCGGGGCGGAGCGCAGCGAACTCGCCCAGCTGAAGCAGCAGGAGGCCATGTACCGGGCCAATGAAAAGATCATCACCTCGGACCTGCGCCCCAAGTTCGACCTCAGCGCCAGCTACGGCTACCAGACCATCAAGACGGACTACCTCTTCCGGGAGCCCTACGACACCTGGCGGGTGAGCGTCACCATGAAGTTCCCGGTCTTCGACGGACTGCGCAGCTCGGGCAAGCGGGCCCAGAACGCCGCCCAGCTCGAGCAGGTGCGGCAGTCGCGCATCGACCGGGAGCGGTCCGTGGCCATCGAGCAGAGCACCGCCGACCGCGACCTGGAGAAGGCCATCGCCTTGAACGAGGCGGCGCGGAAGGCCCATGACGCGGCCCTGGAGGCGCTGCGCGTGAGCCGCGATTCCTTCGACCAGGGCCTCATCACCTCCCTCGATCTGCTGCAGGCGGAGCGGGCCGAGCGCCAGGCCGAAAGCCAGCGCCGCCGGGCCGAGCTGGGCCTCTGGTCCGCCCGCTTCGACCAGCGCCGGTCCCTGGGCCTGCCCCCTCTCTAGCCATGGATGGGCTCCGGGGGGGCCTGCCGGCCCTCCCGGAGCCCCACCGCCTCAGGCGGCGCCTGATGCCCAGTCCCATCCCGATCCGAATCTGTTGGAGCCGACCATGAATCGAAAAACCCTGCTTTACATCACCGTGCCCATCGTCGTGATCGCCGGGGCCGCCACCTTTCACCGCCGCGAGCGCAACGGCGAGCTGGACCACCAGGCCCAGGTCAAGTCCGAGGGCCTGCTGGCGGTGACGCTGGTGCCCGTGGAGGAACGCACCTTCCATCCCGCGGTGGCCTTCACCGGCAACCTCCTGGCGGTCAACCGGGCCGAGCTCAAAGGCGAGGTCACGGGGCGCATGACCCGCGTGGCGGTGCAGGAGGGGGACACGGTCGCCGCCGGGGCCCTGCTCGGCGCCCAGGACGAGGACGACTACCTGCTGGAGGTGCAGGCCGCCGAAGCCCAGCTGGCCGAGGCCAGGGCCCAGGCGCTGCAGGCCCAGCGGGACAACGAGCGGGCCATCTCCCTGCTGGAGAAGCGCAGCATCACCCGGCAATCGGCCCAGCAGGCCGAGACCGCCTTCAACGCCACCCGGGCCGCCGTCCAAGCCGCGGAAAGCAACCTGGGCCTGGCCCGCCTCCGTTTGAAGAAGGCCCGCATCGTGGCGCCCTTCGCGGGCCAGGTGGCCCGGCGCCTGATCCAGCCTGGCGAGATGCTGAGCCCCGGCCAGCCCGCCTTCGAGGTGGTGGACAATCGCAAGCTGGAGATCCAGGCCAACCTCTCCGCCGAGGTCATGGGCCTGGTGAAGCCCGGCCTGGTGGTCACCTTCCGTACGGCAGGCATCGACCGGGTCGTGGAGGGGCGCCTCACCCAAGTGAGCCCCTCCCTGTCCCCGGACGGCCGCACCCTCCGCGTCCGCATCGAAGTGCCCAATCCCGATGGCCAGCTGAAGGGCGGCCTCTTCGTGGAGGGCGTCATCCTCGGCGAAGGCGAGGTGAAGCAGGCCTCCCTGCCGGCCACCCTCCTCAAGGCCGAGGGGCGCGACGCCGAACTGTTCGTGGCCCAGGAGGGCGTGGCCCACCGGCGCAAGGTGTCGCTGGGGGTCGAACAGAACGGCTTCCGCCCCGTCCAGGGCCTGGCCCTGAAGGACCTGGTCATCGACGGCGGCAAGGACCTGGTGGGCGAGGGCACGCGCCTGCAGGTCGTCACCGGCGCCCCCGCGGGAGGGAAGTGACATGTTCCTGTCCGACTTCTCCATCCGCCGGCCCGTCTTCACGGTCTGCATCATGCTGGCCCTGGTGGTGCTGGGGCTCTTCTCGGTGAAGGGCCTGGGCATCGAGCAGTTCCCCAACACCGACCTCCCCATCGTCACGGTCTCCATCATCTATCCCGGCGCCAGCCCCGAGTCCGTCAAGCAGGACGTGGTCAAGAAGGTGGAAGAGGCGGTCAACCCCCTGGAGGCGATCAAGGAGATCAGCTCCACCAGCCAGGAGGGCCTGGGGACACTCCTCATCCAGTTCCAGCTCGGCCGCGACATCGACAAAGCCCTGGAGGACGTGCGCACCAAGATCGGCCAGATCCGGCGGGACCTGCCGGACAACATCGAGGAGCCCGTCATCTCCAAATTCGACCCGGCCCAGCTGCCGGTGCTTTCCCTGGTGCTGAAGCCCGATGCCAGGCACGCGGCCATGAACGACCGGGAACTGACCCGCATCGCCGAGGACTTCCTGAAGCGCCGCCTGGAGAACGTGAACGGCGTGGGCAAGGTGGAGCTGGCGGGTGGCAGCACCCGGGAGATCCTCGTGCAGGTGGATCCCCAGGCGCTGGAGTCCCGCGGACTGTCCCTGACGGCGGTCATGGGGGCCCTCGGCAACGACACCAACGCCATCCCCAGCGGCAACCTGCTCCAGGGGCAGCGCGAAGTATCGGTGAAGGTGGATGCCAAGGCGAAATCCGTGGACGACTTCCGCCATGTCGTGGTGGGCAACAAGCTGGGGCGCCCCATCGAGCTGCAGGAAGTGGCCACGGTGGTGGATGGCGTGAAGGAGCGCCGGAGCCTGGCCCGCCTGGATGGACACGATGTGGTGGCCCTCGAGCTGCAGCGGCAGACGGGCGGCAACACCGTGGCCATGGTGGCCGCGGTGCGGAAGACCCTGGAGGGGCTGAAGCCCGAGCTGGCCAGCCAGGGCGTGGAAGTGGTGACGGCCCGCGACAACGCCCGGTTCATCTCCGACAGCGTGGATGACGTGAAGATGTCCATCTACCTGGGCGGCCTGCTCACCGTCATCATCGTCTTCTACTTCCTGAAGAGCTGGCGCTCCACCCTGATCACCAGCCTCACCCTGCCCGTGTCCGTGATCTCCACCTTCATCATCATGAAGGCCCTGAACTTCACCTTGAACACGATGACGCTGATGGGCCTCAGCCTGGCCATCGGCATCCTCATCGACGATGCCATCGTGGTCCGCGAGAACATCACCCGGCACGCCGAGATGGGCAAGGACCACGTCACCGCCGCCCGGGACGGCACGGCCGAGATCGGCCCCGCGGTCATCGCCACCACCATGTCCATCCTCGCCGTGTTCGTGCCCGTGGCCTTCATGGGCGGCATCGTGGGCAAGTTCTTCTTCCCCTTCGGCATCGTGGTGGCCTTTGCCGTGGCGGTGTCGCTGTTCGTGAGCTTCACCCTGGATCCCATGCTCAGCGCCGTCTGGCCCGATCCCGAGCACGAGAAGAGCGCCGATGCCCATGTCCACTACAAGGGCCGGAACCTGATCATGCGCAGCGTGGAGGCCTTCAGCCACATGCTGGACCGCTGGGAGATCTTCTACAAGCAAGCCATCGAGTGGGCCCTGGAACACCGGTGGACCGTCATGGGGCTCGGCTTCGGGAGCTGGGTGCTGGCCATGGGGCTCATGGGGCTCCTCGGCAACAACTTCATGCCCGACTACGACCGCGGCGACCTGGCGGTGACCTTCAAGGCGGAGCCCGGCTCCAGCCTCCAGGCCACCCGCCAGAAAGCCGAAGCCCTGGAGGCGGTCATCAAGGCGACGCCCGGCGTGGAGCTGGCCTACACCACCATCGGCACGGGTCTCAACGGCACCATCAACACGGGCAACATCTACGTGAAGCTGAAGGAAGGACGGCGGCCCCATCACATCCCGATCCGCCGGCAGCTGCGGGAGGCCTTCCGCGCCATTCCCGGCGTCGAGACCACCGTGGGCACGGTGAATGATTTCGGCCAGCAGTCGCCCATCATGATCGCGGTCCAGGCTCCGGACCGGGAGTCCGTCATTCGTGCCGTGCCCCTGGTGAAGGAGGCCCTGCGTTCCGTGTCCGGGGCCGTGGACGTCACCACCAGCCTGGACAACGGCAAGCCGGAGTTGAAGCTGGTGGTGGATCGCAAGGCGGCTTCGGACCTGGGCGTGAGCCCCTCCGCCGTGGCCCGGGTGGTGCGGCCCCTCGTCGACGGCGAGAAGGTGGCCAAGTACGAGGACGAGACCGGCGAGCAGCGGGACGTCCGGGTGCGCCTCTCCGACCAGGAGCGGCGCCTCTCCACCCAGCTGGCCACCATGACCGTGGAAAGCACCAAGGACCTGGGCGGCGGGAAGCACCCCCTCATCCGCCTCGACCAGGTGGTGCGGTTCGAGGAGGGCATCGCCCCCGCCAAGCTCCAGCGCCACGACCTCATGGAAGAAGTGGAGATCGACGCCAACTTCGAGGGGGCCACCCTCGGCGAAGTGAGCGCCGACACCGCCAGGAAGGTGGCGGAGCTGAAGGCCAGCGGCAAGCTGCCCGAAGGGACCCGGGTCGAGTTCCTGGGCCAGACCCGGGACCAGAAGGAGACGGCCGGCTACATGGGCCAGTCCCTGCTGCTCGCCGTGTTCTTCATCTACTTCGTGCTGGCCAGCCAGTTCGAGAGCTTCAAACTCCCCATCACCATCATGCTCAGCCTGCCCCTCTCCATGGTGGGCATGGTCATGATGCTGCTCGTCACCGGGGACAACATGTCCATGATGACGAGCATCGGCATGATCCTGCTGATGGGCCTGGTGACCAAGAACGCCATCCTGCTGGTGGACCACGCCCTGCACCTGGAGCGGGAGGAGGGCATCTCCCGGCGCCAGGCCATCATCCGCGCGGGCACGGTCCGCTTGAGGCCCATCCTCATGACCAGTTTCGCCATGGTGGGCGGCATGCTGCCCCTCTTCCTGGCGCTGGGCGCCGGGGCCGAGATGCGGGCCCCCATGGCCCGGGCCGTGGTGGGCGGCCTCATCACGTCCACGCTGCTCACGCTGATCGTGGTGCCGGTGTTCTTCGAGATCCTGGAGGGCCTGAGCCTGGCCAGGGCCTGGGCCTGGATCCGGCGCCGGCTCGGCCGACCCGTGGAGCCCGAAGCCGGACGTCCCCTCGTGGAGGCTCCCGATGCCTGAGGCCCTGTTTCATTCCGTCGTGGCGTCCCGGCGCACGGTGCGGGACTTCCTGCCCGACCCCGTGCCCCCGGAGGTGCTGGACCGCTGCCTGGATGCGGCCCGGCTAGCCCCCAGCTCCAGCAACCTCCAGCCCTGGGAATTCATCCTCATCCGTGATCCGGAGACCCGGCGGTTGGCCAACGCCGCCTGCCTGGACCAGCTGCCCGCGAAGACCGCCCCCCTGCTGATCGCCCTGGTCACCCGTCGCGACACCTGGCGCCGGAACCGGGACGAGATCCTGCGGATCTTCGAGGGCCGGGGCCCGCTCCGTCCGAGCCAGGCCTCCTACTACCGGCGGATCATTCCGGTGATCTACACCACGGGACCCTTCGGCCTGCTCGGCCCCCTGAAACGGGCCTTCAGCCGCCTGGCCTCCCTGTTCAAGCCCACGCCCAACCTCATGTCGCGCTCGGACCTCCGCGTCATGGCCCACAAGAGCACGGCCCTGGCGGCCGCCACCTTCATGCTCGCCATGCGGGCCGAAGGCTTCGACACCTGTCCCATGGAGGGCTTCGACCCCTGGCGGGCCAAGGCCCTGCTGGGCCTGCCCCGGGGCGCCGAGGTGAACATGTTCCTCGCCGTGGGCCG
>JARLGO010000255.1 GCA_031292655.1 Geothrix sp. | reverse complement strand
GTTCATCCCCCCAAGCGCTTCCTGTTCGGCCCCGGCCCCAGCCAGGTGCACGACCGGGTCTACCAGGCCATGGCGCAGCCCGTGGTCGGGCACCTGGACGCCTACTTCTTCGAAATCAGCACCGGCATCAAGCAGATGCTCTGCCGGGTGTTCGGCACCCAGAACGAGCTCACCTTCGTCATTTCCGGCACCGGCAGCGCCGGCATGGAAACGGCCATCACCAACTTCGTGGATGCGGACACCAAGGCCGTGGTGTTTGCCAACGGCTACTTCTGCGACCGGATGTCCGAGATGGCCAAGCGCCAGGGCGCCAACGTGGTCCGCTTCGAGAAGCCCTGGGGCGAGCACTTCGGCGACGAGGAGGCGGCGGCCTTCATCCGCCGCGAGAAGCCCCAGGTGGTGATGTACGTGACGGCCGAGACCTCCACCGGCGTGTTCCAGCGGGGCGAGGCCATCTGCAGGGCCGCCCGCGAGGTCGGGGCCATCGTGATCGCCGACTGCGTGACGTCGCTGGGCGCCATGCCGGTGGAAGTCGACAAGACCGGCATCGACGTGGCCTACAGCTGCACGCAAAAGGGGCTCAGCTGCCCTCCGGGACTGTCGCCCATCACCGTGTCGCCCCGGGCGGCCGAGCTGTTGAAGCACCGGACCAGGGCGTGCCGCTCCTGGTACTTCGACATCGGCCTCATCGCCGACTACCTGATGGTCTCGCACCGCTACCACCACACGGCCTCGGCCACGATGTTCTACGCCCTGTTCGAGGCCCTCAGCCTGATCGAGGAAGAGGGCCTGGAGAACCGCTGGGAGCGCCACCGCCAGGCCCACCTCGGCTTCACCCGGCAGGTCGAGGCCATGGGCCTGGACATGCTCGTGCCGGAAGGGCACCGCATCTGGAACCTGAACACGCCCCGCATCCCCGAGGGCGTGGACGACGCCAAGGTCCGCGCGATCCTGCTGAAGGAGCACGGCATCGAGATCGCCGGGGGCTTCGGTCCCCTGGCCGGAAAGATCTTCCGCATCGGCCTGATGGGTCCCCTGGCCACGCCGGAGCATGTGGGCGAGTTCCTGACCCACTTCGGGGGCGCGCTCGGCCAGGCGAAATAGCCCCGGCCACCCTCGCCGGCGCCTCCTGGACCCTAGAGGATGTGGTCCAGGAAGCGCCGGGTGCGCTCCTCCTTCGGGTGCTGGAACAGCTCGGCGGGCGGGCCGGCTTCCACCACCAGGCCTTCGTCCATGAAGACCACCCGGTCCGCCGCGGCGCGGGCGAAGCCCATCTCGTGGGAGACCACCAGCATGGTCATGCCCTCCCGGGCCAGGTCCAGCATGACGTCCAGGACTTCCTTGATCATCTCCGGGTCCAGGGCGCTGGTGGGTTCGTCGAACAGCATGACCTTCGGCTGCATGGCCAGGGCCCGGGCGATGGCCACCCGCTGCTGCTGGCCCCCGGACAGCTGGTCGGGGTAGGCCTGGGCCTTGTCAGCCAGCCCCACCCGCGCCAGCAGGGCCCCGGCGCGTTCAGAGGCGAGGGCCGCCGCCTCGCGGCGCACGAGGGCGGGCGCCAGGGTGAGGTTCTCGGTCACGGACAGGTGAGGAAACAGGTTGAAGCTCTGGAACACCATGCCCACCTCCTCCCGGATCCGCCGGATATCGGCGTGGGGGCTGGTCACGCAGGTGTCCTCCACCCAGATCTCGCCCGAGCTGAGGGTCTCCAGGCGGTTCACGGACCGGAGCAGGGTGCTCTTGCCCGACCCCGAGGGGCCCACGATGAGGACGACCTCGCCCTTGGCCACCTCGAGGTCCACCCCCCGCAGGGCCTCGACCTGGCCGAAGCGCTTCTTGGCCTGCCGGATCCTAATGATGCTGTCGGCCATGGGTCCGCATCCTCTCTTCCAGCAGGCCCACCAGACGGGAGAAAAACAGCGTCAGGATGAGGTAGATGAGGGCCACGACGGTGTAGGCCTCCAGGTAGTCGAAGGTCGTCGAGGCGTATTCCCGGCCCCGGCGCAGCAGGTCCGACACGGCCAGGATGGACACCAGGGAGGAGTCCTTGAGCAGGGCGATGAACTCGTTGCCGATGGGCGGCAGGATCACCCGGATGGTCTGGGGCAGGATGATGCGCCCCAGGGCCTGGGTCCGGGACAGGCCCAGGGCCAGGGCCGCCTCCATCTGCCCCTTGGGGATGGACTGGATGCCGGCCCGGAAGATCTCTGCCAGGTAGGCGCCGTAGCAGATGGACAGGGCGGCGATGGCCGCCATGAGCCCGTTCAGGTGGAGCAGGGGCCCCAGGGCGTAGTAGATATAAAACAGCTGGACCAGCAGGGGGATGCCGCGCACCACCTCCACGTAGACCGTGGCGATGCGGTTGAGCACCGGGGTCCGGGCGATGCGCCCCAGGCCCGCCAGCAGCCCGAGGACCAAGGCGAGGCCGATGGAGGCGAGCGTGACCGTGAAGGTGGCGGTGAGCCCGTCCGGCACGAAGGCGAGGATCTCCAGGAACGGGTGCGGCCGGAGGAGGGGCAGGGCCACGAGGAGGGCGATGGCGCCGAAGAAGGCGAGCTTCCAGGCCGCGAGGGTCTCCCGGTCCCCGGGGATGAGGGAGCTTTCATTGAGGCGCATGGCGCTCGCCGGATCCGCCGAAGGCAGGCCCTTCGTCCTTCCGGCCGCGGGCACGGTCATCGCCTAGTCCAGCCACTTGTGGACCAGCTTGGCCAGGGTGCCGTCCTTCTGGATGATGTCCAGGCCCCGGTTGATCATCTCCAGGGCCTTCTGGTTGCCCTTCTTCACGGCGATCCCGTAGTGCTCGTCGGTGAACGGCTGGCCCACGATCTTGAGCTTGCTTTTGTACCGTTCGTTCCGCAGCACGTAGTTCCGGGCCGTGGGGGTGTCCAGCACCACCGCGTCGATGCGGCCCACGTAGAGGTCCTCCACCGCCAGGCCAGCCTCGTCGTAGGCCTTCAGCTGGATGGTCTTGACCTTGGCCACCTCAAGGGCGCCCGTGGTGCCGATCTGGGCGCCCACCTTCCGGCCGCCGAACTGACCGAGGGTCGTGAGGCCGCCGAGGTCCTGGCGGACGATGAGCACCTGGCCGGCCTCCAGGTAGGGGCTGGAGAAGGCGAAGGCGCGGGAGCGCTCGGCGGTGATGGTGACGGAGGAGAGCACGGCGTCGTAGTCACCGGCG
>JARLGO010000254.1 GCA_031292655.1 Geothrix sp. | reverse complement strand
CGACCTGGGCATCAATTTCTTCGACACCGCCAATGTGTACTCCAGCGGAGCCAGCGAGGCCGTCCTGGGCCGGTTCCTGAAGGCCCATACCCTGCGGGAATCCGTGGTCATCGCCACCAAGGTCCACGGGGTCATGCGCGACGAGCCCAACGGCGGCGCGACGAAGCCGCATCATCTCCAGGACGCCATCGCGGCCCTTTCCCTGCGCTTGAGTCCGGAGGAATGCGCGGCCCTCGAAGCGCCCTACGTTCCCCACCCCGTTCTGGGCCACGGTTGATCCACACAAGAACCGGGGGGCTCAATTCCAGGAACGGAGGTCCGGTGTGGCGCTATGCTGGCCCTCCCTGTTGAGGAGGTCCCGATGCATCCCGCACGCATGGCCCTGGTTCTTCTCCTGGTCGGGGGCCCCGCCCCGACCCCGTGCCTGGCCCAGTCCCCGGCCGCTCCAAAGGCCGCCGCAGACAAGGCCCCCACGGCCGGTCAGGTCCTGGATCGCCAGCTCGCCGGTCTTGAACGCGAGTTCGTGCCCGCCGCCGAGGCCATGCCCGAGGCGGCCTTCGACTTCGCCCCCACCAGCGGCGAATTCAAGGGCGTGAAGACCTTCGCCCAGCAGGTGCGCCATGTGGCCTCCGCCAATTTCATGTTTGCCGCGGGCATCGCCGGCGAAAAGGCCCCGGTGGAACTCGGCGGGGAAAACGGCCCCGAGGCCCTGAAGACCAAGGCCGACATCCTCAAATACCTGAAGGACTCCTTCGCCTACGCCCACAAGGCCTTCGCCGGCATCACGGACGCCAACGCCACCGCGGCCATCTCCACGCCCTGGGGCAAGGGGACCACCACGCGCCTCTTCCTCGCCTCGCTGACCACCGCCCACGCCTTCGACCACTATGGCCAGATGGCCGTGTACCTGCGCATGAACGGCATCATTCCCCCGGCCAGCCGCCGGCCCTGAGCCATGCCGACCTTCCGCCGCATCGCCTCTTTCGCACTGGCCGCCACGGTTCTGACCGGGCTTCAGGCCCAGGTCCCCGTGAGGGATGCGGCGGAACTGCAAAAGCAGCTCGACCGCCTGCAGACCCTGGGCAGCGTGCTTTACATCGCCGCCCACCCCGATGACGAGAACACCGCCGTGCTCGCCACCCTTTCCAAGGGCCGGAACCTGCGCACGGCCTACCTTTCCATCACCCGGGGCGGCGGGGGCCAGGACCTCATCGGGCCCGACCTGGGCGATGGCCTCGCGGCCCTCCGCACCCAGGAGCTCCTCGCGGCCCGGCGCATCGATGGCGCCGAACAGTTCTTCACCTCGGCGGTGGACTTCGGCTACTCCAAGACCGCGGAGGAATCGCTGCGGATCTGGAACCACGATCGGGTCCTCGGCGACGTGGTGCGCACCATCCGGACCTTCCGCCCGGATGTCATCCTCACGCGCTTCCCCCCGGACGCCCGGGCCGGACACGGCCACCACATCGCTTCGGCCCTGCTGGCCATCGAGGCCTTCCAGGCCGCCGCCGATCCCTCGCGCTACCCCGAGCAGATCCGGGCGGGTCTTCGGCCCTGGCAGGCCACCCGGCTGCTGTGGAACCACTTCCGCTTCACCGACGACGCCCCCAAGCCCGCCCCGGGCAGCCTCACGCTGGACGTGGGCGCCTATGATCCCCTCCTCGGCCGGTCCTACGGCGAGGTGGCCGCCGAAAGCCGCAGCCAGCACCGCAGCCAGGGCTTCGGTGTGCTGGCCCAGCGCGGCCAGCGGGAGGAGAGCTTCGAGCTGCTGGCGGGCCGTCCCGCCAAGGCCGATCTCTTCGAGGGCCTCGACCTCACCTGGTCCCGCCTGCCCGGCACAGGCGAGGTGGCCTCCCTGCTGCGCGAGGCCCGCCAGGGCTTTCGCGCCGATCGCCCCGCCGAAGTCCTGCCCCGGCTCCTCCGGGCCCTGACGGCCCTCCGCGCCCTCCCCTCCGGCCTCCAGGCGGATCCCCTCGTGCAGGCCAAGACCGCGGAACTGGAAGCGGTGATCGCCGCCGCCGCCGGGCTCTGGGTGGAGGCCGTTGCCGATCGACAGTCCCTGGCCCCCGGCGATCCCCTCACGGTGAACGCCGCCCTCCTGCTCCGCGGAGGCCATCCCCTCGTGCTGGAGTCCCTCAGCCTCGAGGCGGTGACTCCCGAGGGCGCCCGCAGCCTCATGTCCCGTCAGGATGGCAAACCCCTGCCGGACAACCTGCCCCGGAAGGAGACCTTCACGTTCACCGTACCCGCGGACACGCCGCTCAGCCAGCCCCACTGGCTGGGGGGACCCGGTTCCGCGATCTGGGCGGGCCTGTCCGAATCCCCCGCGCCCTTCCGCCTCAGGGCCCGCCTGGCCGGCGCCGAAGGCCCCTTCGAGGTGGTGGTGCCCGTCCAGTTCCGCTTTCGGGATCCCGTCCGCGGCGAGCGCTACCAGCCCCTGGCGGTGGTCCCTCCCGCCCTGGTGAACCTGGCCGAGCAGGTGCAGATCTTCGCCAGCCCGAAGGCCCAGGAGGTGCGCCTCAAGGTGCTGGCCGGGGCCTCGGCCGCCTCCGGGCGGGTGCGCCTCGTGGTGCCCGCCGCCTGGATCGTGGAACCTCGGGAAAGCGCCTTCACCCTCGACCGGGCGGGCGAGGAAAAGGACCTCTCCTTCCGCCTCACGCCGCCCGCCGGGCCGGCCTCGGGCGAACTGCGGGTGGAGGTGGACACGGGCGCGGGCTTCACCCCTGCCCGCAGCCTGGTGAGGCTGGACTACCCGCACATCCCCCTGCAGACCCTCCTCCCGGAGGCCCGGGCGCGCCTGGAGCGCTTCGACCTGCGGCACAACGGCCACCGCATCGGCTACGTCATGGGAGCCGGCGACGACATCCCCCAGGCCCTGCGCCGCATCGGCTACGAGGTGGAGCTGCTCCCGGACGAGGCCCTGGCCCGGGAGGACCTGGCCCGGTTCGATGCGATCGTGCTGGGCATCCGCGCCTTCAACACCCGTCCCGCCCTGAGGACCCTCAAGGAGCGCCTCCACGCCTACGTCGCCGCGGGCGGCACCGAGGTGGTGCTCTACACCGTGAACACGGGGTTCCCCGGCATCAACGCCGCCATGGTCACGGACGCCATCGGCCCCTACCCCTTCAAGGTGGGCCGGAAGCGCATCACCGATGAGACAGCGCCCGTGCGCTTCCTCCTGCCCGGCCACCCGGTGTTCCACTGGCCCAACGAACTCACGGCGGGGGATTTCGAAGGCTGGGTACAGGAGCGCAGCCTCTACGATGCGGAGGGCTGGGACGCCCGCTACACGCCACTGCTGGGCATGGCGGATCCCGGCGAGCCCGAGGATTCCGGGGCCCTGATCGTGGCGAAGCACGGGAAGGGCACCTACGTGTACACGGGCCTCGCCTTCTTCCGCCAGCTGCCGGATGGCGTCCCCGGGGCCACGCGCCTCTTCGCCAACCTCCTGGCCCTGGGCCATGCCCATGAATGAGCCCCCGGGCGGGGACACCCCGCCCCTCCTCGGCTCTTGGAAGCGGGTCTATGCCCTGGTCCTGGGTGAGCTGCTGCTTTGCATCCTGCTCTTCCGGCTCTTCTCCTGGGCCTTCTCGTGAGCCGCCTGGACTGGTTCGTCCTGGGCGGCGCCCTGCTCTTCGTCGTCCTGTGGGGCCTCTACAAGGGGCGCGGCGCCACCACCGGCGAGGGCTACATCGGTGGGGGCCGCGACCACCGCTGGTGGCTCATCGGCCTGTCCATCATCGCCACCCAGACCAGCGCCATCACCTTCCTCTCCACGCCGGGCCAGGCCTACGTGGACGGCATGCGCTTCGTGCAGTTCTACTTCGGCCTGCCCCTGGCCGCCGTGGTCCTCTCCATCACCTTCATCCCCCTGTACCACCGGCTGAAGGTGTCCACGGCCTACGAGATCCTGGAGGCGCGCTTCGACCTGAAGACGCGGCTCCTCGCCGCGGGCCTCTTCCTCATCCAGCGCGGCCTGGCCGTGGGCCTCACCATTTTCGCACCGGCCCTGGTCCTGTCGGTGCTGCTGGGCTGGAGCCTCCACGTCAACATCCTGCTGGTGGGCACGCTCGTCATGATCTACACCGTGACCGGCGGCACCCGGGCCGTGGCCTGGGCCCACAGCTCCCAGATGGTGATCATCGCCGGCGGCATGCTCCTCGCGGGCCTCATGACCGCCCATCGCCTGCCCGCCCACGTGAGCCTGGCCGACGCCCTCCACGTGGCCGGCGGACTGGGGCGCCTGAACGTCATCGACGCGCACTTCGATCCCAACAACCGCTACAACCTCTGGTCAGGGCTCATCGGGGGCTTCTTCCTCATG
>JARLGO010000037.1 GCA_031292655.1 Geothrix sp. | reverse complement strand
CTGCCCGAGGAAGCCCGGGAGGAGGCCCTGGATCCCTGGACCCGCAAGGTGCTGGACGCCTACGACCTCTACCAGAAGGGCCTGAAGAACCACCGGGCCTGCGACTTCGACGATCTGCTGCTGTGGACCGAGCGGCTCTTCCGCGACCCCGTGATGCAGTCGGTCTACGGCGAGCGCTTCAAGTTCATCCTCGTGGACGAGTACCAGGACACCAACCGCGCCCAGTACCTGCTGGTGCAGCACCTGGCCCGGCGGCACCACAACCTGTGCGTCGTGGGCGATGAAGATCAGTCGATCTATGGGTGGAGAGGCGCCGACATCCGCAACATCCTGGACTTCCAGCAGGACTTCCCCGAGGCGGTGCGCATCGAGCTGCTGCAGAACTACCGCTCCACGAAGAAGATCCTGGACGCGGCCTCCGAGGTGATCGCCAACAACGCCCAGCGGGTGGAGGGCAAGGGCGCCCTCATCACGGACCTGGGGGAGGGCGAGTCGATCATCTTCAAGCTGGCCGACGAGGGGCGCCTGGAGGCGGAGTGGGTGGTGCAGCGCATCCAGGAGCTGAGGTATGTCGACCCGGAGGCCAAGGTGGCCGTGCTCTACCGGGCCAACTGGCAGTCCCGGCAGATGGAAGAGGCCCTGCGGGCCCAGAACCTGGCCTACCGGCTGGTGGGGGGCGTGAAGTTCTACGAGCGCCAGGAAGTGAAGGACCTCATCTCCTACCTGCGGCTCCTGTCGAACCCCTTCGACCTGGTGAGCTTCCGCCGCTGCGTGAACGCGCCCAGCCGCGGGGTGGGCCCCACCACCCTGGGGAAGATCGAGGGCGCCATCCCCGAGGGCGGCACGCCCCTGGAGGGCCTGGCCCTGCTGCTGCGCTCCGGCGAGCTGAAGGGCCGCGCCCAGCGGGAGCTGGGCAAGTTCCTCGACCTGTTCCGGCGGGGCTCGGGCGAGCGCGAGGCCCAGGGCCTGGCGGGCCTGGTGAAGTGGGTCCTCCAGGAGAGCGGCTACCTGCAGAGCCTGGAGGACGAGGCCACCCTGGAGGCCGAAGGCCGCATCCGCAACCTGGAGGAGTTCCTCAGCGCCGCGGCCGAATCCGAATCCCTGGGACTGCGCCTGTCGGAATTCCTGGATCGCATCACCCTGGCCGCGGACGCGGACCAGATCGAAGAGGCGGCCCTGCTCAGCCTCATGACCATCCACTGCGCCAAGGGCCTGGAGTTCCCCTACGTCTTCGTGATCGGCATGGAGGAGGACGTCTTTCCCAACCGCAACGCCCGGGAGACCCCGGAAGGCCTGGAGGAGGAGCGCCGCCTCTTTTACGTGGCCATCACCCGCGCCCAGCGGCGCCTCACGCTGAGCGCCGCCCGCCGCCGCCGCATCATGGGCACGGAGATGCTGTCCATGCCCAGCCGCTTCCTGCGGGAGCTTCCGGCCGCGACGCTGACCACGCCCATCCGCTGGGGCACCGAGATCTACCAGGCCGGCGAGGGGGTGCGGCCCGGCAGCTCCTTCACCCGGGGGGCCGGGGGCGCCTCCGTGGCGACGGAGCTGCAGCGCATCCGCAGCTTCTTCGACCGCGTTCGGGATGTCCCGGTTCCAGCGGGCGAGGGGGACGGTGGCAGGTTCTCCGAGCCTGCCGAGATGAAGGATCCGAGTGCCTTCCCGGTCGGAACGCGGGTGAACAGCGCCCGCTTCGGCGCCGGGACCATCCTGGCCGCCTCGGGGCGGGGCGATGGCCTCACCTACACCGTCCGCTTCGACCAGGGGGGTGACAAGCGCATCATGGCCCGGTTCGGGGGGCTGGAACGGGCCTAGCAGGGGCGGCCGCGGCCTGCTCAGGTGACCAAGAAGGCTGATGACCTTTTGGTGAATTTACCCATTGCATGATCTCGGGTAGGCCTGACATTGGGATTTCTCCCCCTTGGAGTGG
>JARLGO010000253.1 GCA_031292655.1 Geothrix sp. | reverse complement strand
GGTGTTCCAGGCCCACCGCGAGGAGATCGGCCTGGTCCTCATGGATTGCGTGATGCCGCGCATGAGGGGACCGGAGGCCTTCGACGAGATGCGGCGGCTCCGCCCGGGGATCCCGGGCATCCTCATGAGCGGGTTCAGTGATGAGATCGGAGCGGAGCTGGCCACCAGGCACGGCTTCATGGCCCTGCTCAAGAAGCCCTTCCCGTTCAAGGCACTTGCCGGCCTCATGGCGGGACTGCCGTTCGCGGCCGGGGGTCCCGGCGCCCCTCCGGATGGGTAGCGACGGGCCTACTCGTAGCGGAGGGCCTCAATGGGATTTTGATGAGCGGCCTTGAGGGCGGGCCGCGGGACCCGCTCCGCGAGGCGGAGCCGAGTGGGAGGATGCGCCTGGGGCGCGTCCGATCGCGGGGGAGCAGGCGCCGTGCGCGAGACGAAGGCGAGCGCCCAGGCGCTGGCCCACGGGCCTTGGAGGGGCCTACTCGTAGCGGAGGGCCTCGATGGGATTCTGATGAGCGGCCTTGAGGGCGGGCCACGGGACCCGCTCCGCGAGGCGGAGCCGAGTGGGAGGACGCGCCTGGGGCGCGTCCGATCGCGGGGGAGCAGGCGCCGTGCGCGAGACGAAGGCGAGCGCCCAGGCGCTGGCCCACGGGCCTTGGAGGGGCCTACTCGTAGCGGAGGGCCTCAATGGGATTTTGATGGGCGGCCTTGAGGGCGGGCCACAGCCCGAAGATCAACCCCACGGCCGTGCTGACGCCGAAGCCCAGGACGATGCTCCACAGGGGCGCCGCCGCGGGGAAGTCGAAGGCGAAGCGGACCAGCATGGCGATGCCCAGCCCCACGGCGATGCCGATGGCCCCGCCCACACCGGTCAGGGCGACGGCCTCCACCAGGAACTGCATGGCGATGTCCCGGCGGGTGGCGCCCAGCGCCTTGCGCACCCCGATCTCGCGGGTGCGCTCGGTCACGCTCACCAGCATGATGTTCATGACGCCCACGCCGCCCACCAGGAGGGCGATGGCGGCAATGAGGATCATGGCCCCGGCGATGCCGCCCGTGATGGCCCGGAAGGTCTCCAGCTGGCCCTCGCTGGTGAAGATGGCGAAATCGTTGGGGTCCTTGGCCCTCAGCCCCCGGCGGGTGCGCAGGATGGCGATGCCCTGATCCATGAGGGCCTGCATCTGGTTGGGGTCCCTCGGAATGGTGGCGATGTGGATGGTGTCCCCGTTGCTGTTCTTCACGTCCGGGAACATCTCATCGAAGGTGCTGAAGGGGATGAGCACGATGTTGTCCTCGCTCCCCCCGAGGAAGGAGCCCCGCTTCTCCAGGAGGCCGATGACCCGGAAGGAAACGCCGTTGATGAACAGCTCCTGGTTGATGGGATCGCGGTGGGACCAGAGCGCCTCGGCCACATCGGGCCCGATGACCGTGGTCCTGGCTGCATGGGTGACATCCGCCTCCGCGAAGAAGCGCCCGTCCGCGATCCCGGCGTTGTTGGCCGGGGCGTAATCCGGCTCGACGCCGGCCAGGGTGGGGGCGTTGGCCTCCTTGCCCTTGCTGTTCTTGAAGGTGGTGGCCGCGGACAGGGCCGGGATGTTCAGGTAGCGCTCGGGGCTCACGGCCGCCGCCAGGGTGTTCAGGCGCTTGAGGGCCCGGGCGTCCTCCAGGGTGAGGTCGCGGCGCCTGAGCTGCTCCTCCGGCAGCCGCGAGGGGCCGCCACCGAAGCGGGGCTCGTACTTCTGGTACTGGACGAGGGTGGTGCCGAAGCTGGAGAAGGCCCCCGTGATGGCGTCGTTGAACCCGGCCACGAAGCTCACCATGGCGATGACCGTGGCGACGCCGGAGACGATGCCCAAGAGGGTCAGGAAGCTCCGCAGCCGCTGGACCCGGATGGACCGGAAGGCGAAGCGGATGTTCTCGGTGCCGATGCTGCGGAGAGATGAGCGGGTGTGGGAGGAGGCCATGTCAGCTACTCCGCCCGCAAGGCGTCGATGACGGGCAGGTTCGCCGCCCGCCGGGCCGGAAGGAAGCCCGCCAGGAGGCCCACGAGGGTCGAGAGGCCCACGCCCATGAGCACGATGCCCACGGTGATCTGCGCGGGGAACCCGGTGAGGGTCTTCACCAGGAGGGCCGCGGCGCCGCCCAGCACCACCCCGATGACCCCCCCTGTCAGGGAGAGGAGGGCCGCCTCCAGGAGGAACTGGCGACGGATGTCCCGTTTGTAGGCGCCGAGCGCCATGCGCACGCCGATCTCCTGGGTCCGCTCCGCCACGCTCACCAGCATGATGTTCATGATGACGATGCCGCCCACGCCGAGAGACACCGAGGCGATGAGGGTGAGGAGCACGAAGGTGGCGGTGCTGATCTGGCGCCAGAGCTCCTGGAGCTGGTCCTGCGTGAGGAAGCCGACGGGATCGGGATCCCGCCAGGAGGTGTGCCGCATCGCGCGAATGAAGGCCCGCGTCTCGTCCACCGAGGCATCCAGGCCTTCCACGCCGCCCCGGGCCTTGATGAAGTAGTCCAGGGGGTCATTGGGCGCGAAGAAGTTCTTGCGGTAGATCTGAAAGGGGATGATCACCAGCTGGTCCCGGTTGATGCCCAGCCCCTTGCCCTCCTTGGGCATGTGGCCGATCACGCGAAAGGGCAGGCCGCGGACCATCATGATGCGGCCGATGGGATCCTGGTGCGGGAACAGCTCGTCCTTGATGTCGGCGCCGATGACGGCCACGTTCTGGGCGGCCTGGTCCTCGGCATCGGTGAAGAAGCGGCCGTTGCCCCCGGTGTCGAGGTTCAGGACATTGGCGAAGCTAGCGGTGCTGCCCACCACGAAGGTGTCCGCCAGGCGGTGGGTGCCGTAGCTGACGGGGAGCGTCTTGAAGGAGCGGGTGGCCGTCATCAGGGCGTGGCTTAGGATGCCGCTGCTGATGCGCTGGTACTCCTCCCAGGTGAGCTGGGGCCGCTTGATGGCCTGGATGAACTCCTCGCGGCTGCG
Source organism: Geothrix sp. (assembly GCA_031292655.1). GTDB lineage: Bacteria > Acidobacteriota > Holophagae > Holophagales > Holophagaceae > Geothrix. The sequence goes on along the minus strand of JARLGO010000253.1, from coordinate 8,848 downwards.
GATGATGCCGAAGCGGGTGACGACGTACATGTCGGGGGAGAGGACGATCACCTTCTCCTGCACGTAGGTGTTCAGGCCCGTGATGATGCCCACCACGCCCACGATGGTGGTCACGCCGATGATGATGCCCAGCAGGGTCAGGAAGCTGCGGAGCTTGTGGGTCCGGATGGCCCGGAAGGCCACGCGGAGCAGCTCTTCGTAGGACATGGTCAGCCCTTCTTGTCGTCCTTCTTGTCGTCCTTCTTCTTGCCCTTGTCCTCGTGGACCTGTTCGCCGCCCTTCAGATCCCGCAGGACGCGAAAGGGGCCGGTGATGACCTTCTCACCCCCCTTCAGGCCGTCCAGGACCTCCACGTCGAGATCCCCCAGCAGGCCCGTCTTGACCGCCACGAACTGGGTCTTGCCCTTGGGGCCGAAGAGCCAGACGCCCTCCTCGTCGCGGGGGGCCCCGGGCTTGAGGGTCTCCCCGGGCTTGGCCTTGATCTCCCGGGTCACCAGGGACTGGATGGGGATGGCCAGGGCCTGATCGCGGCTGCCGGTGTAGATGTCCGCCTGCGCCGACAGGCCCGGCTTGATGGTGAGGGGCGGGTTCTTGATCCACACCTTCACCTTGAACTTGATGGCCTCGTTGGTGCCGGTCTTCAGGATGGGGCTGCCGCCCACCTCGGTGACTTCGCCATCGAAGGTCTGGTTGGGATAGGCGTCGATGCGCACCTGGGCCTTCTGGGCCAGCTTCACCGTGGGAATGGAAGCCTCGTCCACTTCCATTTCCGCCTCCACCTTGCTCATGTCCGAGATGGTGAGGAGCACGGTGCCCGGCTGGTTCTGGATGCCGGGCACGGCGGTCTCCCCCAGCTCGATCCGGCGGGCGGTCACCACCCCATCCATCGGGGCCGTGATGGTGGAAAACCCGAGGCCCACGTGGGACTGGTTCACGTTGGCCTTGGCCTGGTCGGCCCGGCGGCGGAAGCCCTCCTCGGCGGCCACGGCGGTGTCGTAGGCCGTCTTGGCGTGCTCGAGGTCGGCGGTGGAAATGATCCCGGCCCGGCTGTTCACCTTGGCCCGCTCGTAGTCGGCCTTGGTCTGGATCACATTGGCCGTGGCCGAGGCCAGGTCCGAGATGGCGGCGTGGAGACCTGCCTGCATGGCATCGGCCGTGGCGCTGGCGCTGCGGGGATCGATCTCCATGAGGAACTGGCCCTTGCGGACCTGGTCACCCTCCATGACCGCCAGCTTGGTGACCTGGCCCATGACGTTGGCCGAGATGTCCGCCTTGGTCACGGCCTGGATCTTGCCATTGGCGCTGACCTTGGCTTGCAGGTTCTCCCGACCCACCGTGGCCACCTGTACCGCGAGGCCCTTGTCCTGCATGCCGGCGATGCCCAGCCCGCCCCCCAGGAGGACCACCAATCCCCCGCCGAGGATCCACCACTGCTTTCGCTTCATGTAAAGAGCCTCCCTGCAAGCGTATGATGCCTAGGCTTCGTGGAGCCGCGCCACCGGTTTAGCGGAGGCCGGGTCGTCAATGAAAAGGTTTTTCATTGACAAATGGAGCGGCTATTTAGAAACTATTTCCATGTAGGAGTGCCCGCATGCTGTTCAATTCGACCGGATTCCGCCTGCCGCTCATCCTGGTCGCCGCACCGGCCCTGATGGCGGCCACCGCCAGTGGCGGGTTGACCGGCCGGGTGTTGGACGAGCGCGGGCAGCCCGTGGCCAAGGCCAAGGTCCGCCTCGAGAACCGGGTCTCCGGGTTCCGGCAGGAGGCCCTCACGGACGCCTCCGGGGCCTACACGGTCTACAACATCCCCTTCAGCGACTACCACCTGGAGGTGGAGGCCCCGGGGATGCAGGAACTGCATCGGAACATCTCCGTGCGCTCCAGCCTGCCCCTGAACCTGGACCTGAAACTGAAGGCCGCCGAGGCCTCGGCCACGGTGGCGGTCGAGGACAGCATCTCCCTGGTGGAGGCCCATCCGTCGGCCCACCTGGACATCGACCAGTCCACCATCGAAAAGATCCCCACGGCGGTCCAGAGCCGGGCCATGGAGAGCATCCTGCTCACCACCCCGGGGTTCATCCAGGACGAGAACGGCCGCTTCCATTTCCGGGGCAGCCACGGGCAGGTGATGTACGTGATCGATGGCGTGGCCATCACGGACCAGGTCCAGTCCACCTTCTCCAACTCCCTGGACCCCTCCCAGGTGCAAAGCATGGAGGTCATCACCGGCGGCGTGAGCGCCGAGTACGGCGGCAAGCCCGCCGCCGTGGTGAACCTCACCAGCAAGTCCGGCCTGGGCTCGCCCCAGCCCTTCCAGGGGGACCTGTCCCTGGGCCTGTCGCGGTTCGACACCCGGGAACTGGGGTTCAGCGCCCGGGGGGGCACGGCCGCCTTCGGCTACTTCGTGTCCGGGGCGGCGTCCGAGAGTGACCGCTTCCTGGATCCCGTGAACTTCGAGAACCTGCACAACCACGGGACGACCGGGAGGATCTTCAGCCGCTTCGACTGGCTGCTGGGCGCCAGCGATGTCTTGCGCTTCTCCGCCAGCGGGGGCTCGACGGAGCGGGACGTGGTGAACCTGGCTTCCCAGCAGGCGGCGGGGATGAACCAGACCGCCCACAACGGCGACACCAACCTGAACCTGGGGTGGACCCACCTGCTGGACGCGAACCGGAGCCTGGAGGCGGCGATCTTCTACCGGGGCTCCACTTCCAGCCTGGATCCCACCCGGGAGCTCCAGCCCGGCTTCAGCCAGGGCGGGCCGGACACGCCCTATTGGCTCCAGTCCGACCGGCGCCTGGACAACCAGGGCGCCCAGGTCGGCTACACCCAGCAGAACGGGGACAACACCCTGAAGGCGGGCCTCCAGTACGTCCGCTATCCGCTCCATGAGCGGTTCTCCATGGCCATCACGGACCAGAGCCAGGTCTCGGGGCCCGCGGACCCGCTTTACGCCTTCACGCCCGCCGGCGGGGGGAACATCCTGCGCTTCGTGGACGGATTCGTGCCCACCCTGGCTTCGGCCTACCTCCAGGACGACCTGAAGGCCGGGCACTGGACCCTGGCCGCGGGCCTCCGCTACGACAGCTACACGGGGCGGAACTTCACGCAAAACGAGCTGCAGCCCCGCCTGGGCCTCACCTACAGCGTGCCGGGGACCGGCACCCTGCTGCGGGCGGTCTACGACCGGCTGCTCATCACGCCGGAAAACGAGAACCTGGCCTTTTCCACCTCCCAGACCATCTGGTCCCTGGTGACCCAGTCGGCCACCCCGGCCCCCCAGCTGCGCGGGGAGACCCAGGACAGCTACCTCCTCGGCCTGGATCAGCAGCTGGGCCAGGTGGTCCGAATCAGCCTGGACTACTGGTGGAAGGACAGCCGCAACGCCGCGGACAACAGCCAATTCCTGAACACCGGGATCCTCTTTCCCATCTCGGCCTGGAAGGGGCGATTCCACGGGATGGACCTCCGGGTGGACACGGTCCCCATCCAGGGCTGGTCGACCTACTTGAGCGCCGGCACGGTCCGGACCCTCTTCTACAGCCCGACCATCGGGGGGCTGGATTCCGCCAATCCCACCGTCAACGGGCCCGATGGCACGCCCTACCTCATCGACCACGACCAGAAGCTCACCGTCCAGTTCGGCCTGCGCTACGAGCAGGGCGGGTTCTTCACGCAGGCGGTGGTCCGCTACGACTCGGGCCTGGAGGCGGGCGATCCCACCACGGTGGCCGGGAACCCGGACTATGCCTTCGGCATCCCCTACGTGCGCGCCCAGCAGGACAGCCTGGTGGGCCTCAACTACCGCGTCAAGCCCAGGACGGTCCTGGACCTGAACCTGGGGCAGGAGTGGCCGCTTGCCGGCAACCGCCGCCTGGACCTGGGGATCGACCTGCTCAACGCCACCAATGAGCAGGCCCTCTACAACTTCCTCAGCACCTTCGGGGGCACCCACGTCATCCCCCCCCGCACCCTGGCGGTCCACGTGAAGTGGAAATTCTGACGGGCGCCTTCCGTACGGCTAGACTGCACCTCCCATCCCAGGAGGTTCCATGATCAGCAGATCCATGCAGGACGCCTTGAATGCCCAGATCAACCTGGAGCAGTATTCGGCCCAGCTCTACCTGGCCATGAGCGCCCATTGCACCGGCAAGAGCTTCAAGGGCTTCGCCCACTGGCTGACGGTGCAGGCCTCGGAGGAGACCGCCCACGCCGCCAAGCTCATCGGCTTCCTGCTGGACCGGGGCGGGCGCCTGGAACTGAGGCCCGTGGCGGCGCCCCCCACGGATTTCGGCGGGGTCATCCAGGTCTTCGAGCAGACCCTGGCGCACGAGAAGAGCATCACCGGCCGGATCAGCGCCCTGTTCGAGCAGGCCCGCCAGGAGAAGGACTACGCCAGCGAGATCGCCCTCCAGTGGTACGTCACCGAGCAGGTCGAAGAAGAGGCCCACGTGGGCGAGATCGTGGATCATCTCCATGCGGTGGGCGACCAGGGCGGGGGCATCTGGTACCTGGACTCCAGAATGGGGAAACGCGCTAAGCCTTGAAAAGATAACCATCTAAGACTCTGGGTGGGCCCAGGATTGGATTCGTATACTTAGTGATACGATGGTCCGTCCTTCCGACCCCAGGAGTCCCCATGAAGCCCCGTTCCTTGGCCCTTTCCCTGCTGGCCCTCACCCTCGCCGCCGCCTCCCTCCGGGCCGAGGAGGGCATGTGGACCTTCGACAACCTGCCGACCAAGCAGATCTCCGAGAAGTACGGCTGGGCGCCGGACCAGGCCTGGCTGGATCATGTGCGCCTGTCGGTCCTGCGCTTTCCCGGCGGTTCGGGCTCCTTCGTGAGCAAGGACGGCCTGGTGCTCACCAACCACCACGTGGGCCGGGGCTGGATCCAGCGGGTGAGCAGCAAGGACGCGGACTACGTGAAGAACGGCTTCGCCGCCGCCACCCGCGAGCAGGAGCTCAAGGTGCCCGGCCTGGAGGTCATGACGCTCATGGCCACGGACAACATCACCGAGCGCCTGGCCAAGGCCGTGAAGGCGGGGCTGCCCGAGAAAGAGGCCCTCAAGGCCCGCGAAGTCGAGATCGAGAAGATCAAGCAGGAGATGCAGCAGAAGTCCGGCCTCACCTGCGAGCACGTGAGCCTCTACCAGGGCGGCGAGCACTGGATCTACAGCTACAAGAAGCACACGGACGTGCGGCTGGTCTTCGCCCCCGAGCAGCAGATCGCCTTCTTCGGGGGGGACCCCGACAACTTCACCTTCCCCCGCCACAACCTGGACTTCTCCATCTTCCGGGTCTACGAGAACGGCCAGCCCTACCAGCCCAAGGAGTTCCTGCACTGGACCCAAGGCGGCCTCAAGGCCGGGGACCTGACCTTTGTGACGGGCCACCCGGGCCGCACGAGCCGCCAGGACACCTATGCCCAGATGGTCTATTCGCGGGACGTCGCGATCCCCATGCGACTCAAGGCCATGGAGCGCCGGAAGGGCGCCCTCGTGGAATACGCCAAGACCTCGCCTGAGGCGGCGCGCCAGGCCAGCACCCAGATCTTCGGCATCGAAAACGGCATCAAGGCCACCAACGGCTACTGGTCCGGACTGAAGGACAAGGAGGCCATGGCCCGCATCGCCGCGGCCGAGAAGGACCTGCGGGCCAAGGTCGCCAAGGATCCCAAGCTCAAGGCCTCCGTGGGCGGGAGCTGGGAGAAGATCGAGCGGGCCACGCAGGTGGCCAAGGGCATGGCCAAGGACAGCCTGAACGTGGGCACGGCCAACTCCACGCTGCTGGGCTACGCCCTGTCCCTGGTCCGCATCGCCGACGAGGAGCCCCTGCCCAGCGAGAAGCGCCTGCCCGAATACAGCGACGCGAACCTGAAGACCCAGAAGACCCGGCTGGGGATCCCCAGCCCCTACTACCCGGAGCAGGAGGCCTTCCTGTTCACCAAGGGGCTGGAGGACGCCGCCCGGGAACTGGGGCCCGAGCACCGCTTCGTGAAGGCCATGCTGGGCGGCAAGTCCGCCGCGCAGGTCGCCAAGGCGGCCGTGGAAGGCTCCAAGCTGGGGGATCCCGAGGTCCGCAAGGCCCTGCTGGCCGGTGGGAAGAAGGCCATTGCCGACAGCAAGGATCCCATGATCGCCCTGGCCAAGAAGCTGGACCCCATCGCCCGCGAGCTCCGCAAGAAGCAGGAGGACCTGGTGGCGAGCGTGATCACCGAGCATGCCACCCGCATCGCCCGGGCCCGGTTCGCCATCTACGGCAAGAACACCTATCCGGACGCCACTTTCACCTTGCGCCTCACCTACGGCCCCGTGGAGGGCTACCCCGCCAACGGCACCCTCATCCAGCCCTTCACCACCTTTGGCGGCCTCTTTGACCGCTACGACGGCTGGGGCGGCAACGAGGCCAAGGCCCATGGCGGCGCCTGGACCCTCCCCCAGCGCTGGGTGGACAAGCGGGGCGCCCTGAATCCCTCGGTGCCCTTCAACTTCGCCCACAAGGTGGACATCATCGGCGGCAACTCCGGCTCGCCGGTGATCGACAAGCGGGGCGAACTGGTGGGCCTCATCTTCGACGGCAACATCGAAAGCCTGCCCGGCAACTACTTCTACGACGAGAAGGTGAACCGCGGCGTGGCCGTGGATGCCCGCGCCCTCCTCCATGCCCTCGACAAGGTCTACGGTGCCACCGGCCTCGTGGCCGAACTGACGGGCAAGTAAAAAAGAAACTGCATATCCACAGATTTCACAGATTCACACAGATTCTCTTTTGCTTTTGAATCTGTGCCATCTGTGGAATCTGTGGATGATGTCTTTTCCTGGAGCCTCCATGCGCCTCACTGCTTTGGCCCTGCTGCTGGTCCTGCCCGCGCTGCGGGCGGACGAGGGCATGTGGACCTTCGACAACATCCCCGTCCGGCAGATCCAGGCCAAGTACGGCGTGGCGCTGGATGCCGCCTGGCTGAAGAAGCTCCAGCTGGCCACGCTCCGCTTCCCCGGGGGCACGGGCGCCTTCGTCAGCCCCGACGGGCTGGTGGTGACCAACCATCACGTGGGGCGGGGCGCCATCGCCCAGGTGTCCACCGCCAAGGTCGATCTCGTGAAGGACGGCTTCGTGGCCCACCGCCGGGACCAGGAGCTCAAGATCCCCGGTCTCGAGCTGATGATGCTCGTGTCCATGGAAGATGTGACCGCGCAGGTGAACGGCGCCGTGGCCAAGGGTACCGCGGACAAGGATGCCTTGACGATGCGCCGCAACGCCCTGGCCGACCTCCGCAAGGCGGAAGAGGCGAAGAGCGGGCTCACCTGCGAGCCGGTCACGCTCTACCAAGGCGGCGAGTACTGGCTCTATCGCTACAAGAAATTCAGCGACGTGCGCCTGGTCGCCGCCCCGGAACTGCAGGTGGCGGCCTTCGGCGGCGATCCCGACAACTACACCTACCCGCGCCACAACCTGGACTTCTCGCTGTTTCGCGTCTATGAGAACGGCCAGCCCTACCGGCCCGAGGCCTTCCTGCCCTTCCAGCCCAAGGGCGTCGCCATGGGCGAACTGACCTTCATCTCGGGGCACCCCGGCACCACCTTCCGCCAGCAGACCCACGCCCAGATGGTCTACGCCCGGGACGTGGGCATTCCCTTCCAGCTGCGGACCCTGGCCCGCCAGAAGGCGGCCCTGCAGGCCCTGTCGGCCACCTCCCCCGAGGCGCGCCGCCTCGCCGCCGAGGCCATCTACGGCATCGAGAACGGCGCCAAGCGCCTCAGCGGCCAGCTCCTGGGCCTCGCCAAGGCCGAGAACCTGCGCAAGGTGGAGGCTGCCGAAGCGGCCCTGAAGGCCGCCGTGGCGAAGGATCGGGACCTGCAAGCCCGGGTGGGCGGGAGCTGGGATCGCGTGGCCCAGGCCGTGGAGCGCCAGAAGGCCCTGTTGACACAATCCAGCCTGATCGGGCCCGGACGGGTGGCCCTGCTGGGCCACGCCCTCACCCTGGTCCGCCTGGCGGAGGAGGAGGCCAAGCCCTCGGCCCAGCGGCTCACGGAATTCAGCGAGGGCAACCTCAAGGCCACCAAGGCCCGGCTCCTGTCCTCCCGGCCCGTGCAGAAGCCCGTGGAGGCGGCCCTGCTGGCGGCGGGCCTGCAGGAGGCCATGGACGACCTGGGCGCCGACCATCCTTTCGTGAAGGCCATGCTGGGGGGCCAGTCGCCGGAGGCCGTGGCCAAGGCGGCGGTGGAAGGCACGAGGCTCGAGGACCCCGCCGTCCGCAGGCGGCTGGCCGAGGGCGGCCGGGCCGCCCTGGAGGCCAGCATCGATCCCATGCTCCTGTTGGCCCGGCGGCTCGATCCCTTCAACCGCGCCATTCGCAGGCAGGTGGAGGACGAGGTCACCAGCGTGTTCAGCGAGCACGGCGGCCGCATCGCCGAGGCCCGGTTCAAGGTCTTCGGGAAGGCGCTCTACCCCGATGCCACCTTCACCTTGCGCCTGGGCTACGGCCCCGTGGCCACCTACGCCAACGGCACGGGCACCCTGGCCCAGCCCTTCACCACCTTCCTGGGCCTGTACGACCGGCACTTGGGCTGGGGCGGCAACGCCGCCGCCGCCGAGAACGGCGCCTGGACCCTGCCCCAGCGGTGGCTGGACCGGCAGGCGAAGCTGGACCTGACGACGCCCTTCAACTTCATCTACGCCTGCGACACCGTGGGCGGCAACAGTGGCAGCCCCGTGGTGAACGCCAAGGGGGAATTCGTGGGCATCAACTTCGACAGCGTGTTCGAGGGGCAGGGTGGCTACTACGTCTACGACGCCGACACCAAGCGCGCCGTGGCCACCGACGCCCGCGCCATCCTCGAGGCCCT
>JARLGO010000252.1 GCA_031292655.1 Geothrix sp. | reverse complement strand
GTGCCTCGGGCACTCGTTCAATGAGCTGATCCAGGATTTGCTGGAACATGGCAGGACTCCGGTGATGCGTGCCCAAAGCATGACCGAAGGGCGGCCGGATGCATACCAGCAGACCCTAGATCCCTCGCGCCACCTGCAGGGCCCAGACCCCGAGCAGGATCAGCCAGAGGGCCATCCGGGCGGCCGTCGAATCCGGCAGCCGGGGGTAGGGATCCCCCCGCCAGGCCCGGCGGAGATCCCACAGCGCCAGCATCGGCAGCAGCGCCGCAAGGACCGCCATCACCGGGTGCCAATGGAAGGCCTCCCGCCACTCCCACCGTCCCAGGGCCATCCCGCAGCGGGTCATCCCGCAGGTGGCACAGGCGAAGCCCGTCAGGCGCTTGAAGGCGCAGCCCGGAAGCAGCTCCGACACCGGTTGGAGGAAGGCGGCCAGCCACGCGCCGAGTGCCGCCAGCAGGGCGCCCAGGGCGATCCAGGGAATGCGTCTCATGCGGCGGCCCGGACCATGAGCAGCATCAGCGTGAGCAGGGCCAGGGCCAGACCTCCGAGCAGCACGGCGTGCACCACCGTGGCCGCGAGACCCCGCCAGGGCTCACAGCCGTGCCGGGCGGCCAAGGCGAACCCGCGAAAGAGCCACAGGTAGCCGTCCAGCAACACCAGGGGCAGGGCCAGCAGGACCCCCAGGACCGGCAGGTAGCCCAGGAACCCCAGCAGGGTCCCCACCGCGGCGATGCGCAGGGCCTCCGCCTCCGCCAGCAGGCTGGTCCGGAAGCCCCGCCTTTCCTTGAGGCCGCCCAGCAGCCAGAGGCCCAGGTGGTCCCACACGGCATGATGGAGCCAGGTTCCCAGCACGCCCAGCGGCACCGCCAGCAGCAGCCAGGGCCAGATCCGCCCAAAGCTCGGCGCTGCGGGCAGCATGTGGATCCACTCACGCACTTCCACGGGGTCCAACCCGAGTCGCTCCGGGAGGCCGGACAGGCTGGCCCCTCGCCGGAGCCCCTCGTAAGCCCGGATGGCCCGCCACAGGGTCCAGGCCGCGTTTGCCAGGGCCAGGGGCACCCAGACCAGGACCATGTCGCGAATGGCCCGCCCCAGGGTGGGCGGGGCCGTGGCAAAGGCGGCACCGGGCCGGATCAGGGCCCGGAAGGACGCTGCAAATGGAAGGCGCATCACTTCCCCGGGAAGAGCGCTTCGAACTCGCGCAGGGCCATCGGATCCCCGTCCCGCTTGAGGGGACCATGGAAGTCGCGGGGGCTCAGTTCGGCGAACTCCCCGAAGGTGGCCACGTTCCCGTTGATGTAGGCGATGAACTCGTCCTGGCGCTTCTTGATGTAGCCGCGGAAGGGGCGCGCCACCAGGCCCAGGAGCGCCGAATCCAGGGCCGTCCACGTCTGCAGGCGGCTTTCAAAGCCATTCTTGCCTTCCCAGTAGCGGTAGGAGGTGAGCATCTTCGCACCCACGGCAAAGGGCGTCTTCAGCCGGCCCTTCTCGGCGCGGCCTTCCACCAGGTAGACCCGATGCCCGGGGCGCCGGTAGACCAGGCGCAGGGTTCCCCGCAAACCGCGGGTGTCGTCGATGCTCCAGGCGCCATCGGGATGGAGGAAGGCGTAGAAGGCCGGCACGAACTGGCAGTACCGCCACATGGCCGCTCCCAGGACGGGATGATCGAAGAGCTTCTCCATGGTGGCGAGACGGACATGCTTGGGCTGAGTCTGGGTCTCAAACATGAAATCCGCCCGCTGCACGATGTCCAGGGCCTCCGCCCGGGCCCCGGGCGGGAGCTGGTCCAGGAAGGCCGGGACCTGGGCCTGGAGGGTGGCAGCCAGGAGGACTGGGAGCAGGGCGCGCATGGCAAAACGCTAACACTTCCGGCGGAAAAGCGTGGTTCTTGACCCCCGGGGGGGATCGGCCGATGGGAACAGGATGGCTGCGCCCCTCCGACACATCCCCATGACCCCGCTGGACGAGCTCCGAGCCTGGCTGGGGAACCATCTGGAGGTGGATGCCACCTCCCAGATCCGCCTCTATCAATTGCTTCAACAGCTTCGTTCGATGGCCCTGCCCGAGCTCGGAGCCCGGCTGGCCAGGCCCTCCACGCCGATCCCCTTGAAGCGGCTCATCCTGGGGCTCACGGCGAAATTCGACTGGCCGGAATGGGTGCCGTGGCTGCTCCAGGCCCTTCAACAGGAACCGGACCTCGGCGTGTTCGATGAAGGCTGCGCCGCCCTGGGGCGCCTGGAGATCCGATCCGCCCGGGAGGCGCTTCAAAAGCTGGCCACCCTGCGAACCGATCCGGATCGCCAGCTGATCCTTCGCCGGGAGCTGGGCGGGCAGGACACCCAGCAGTCCCTCGCCTTCTACCTCGGCCGCCTCCAGGAAGGCGAGGCGAATCCCCGGCTGGCGCACCAGGGCGCCCGCGGCCTGGCCGCGGTGGCCCAGGCCGAGGACCTCGCCGCCCTCTGGGAGGCCGTGGCCGATGCCGACCCCCTCGCCTCCAGGCTGCTGCTCAGGGCCGTGGCCGAGCTCCCCGGGGATGCCCCCGGGGCCCTGCTTCTCGAACTGTTCCAGGAAACCGTCCAGACCCTGGAGGACCTGGATTCCCTCGACGACCTCACCCACCGGCTGCAAACCGGCGCCCGCGCCTCCGCCAAAGGCGACCTGGCCAGGATCCTGGCCGAACGCATGGGCCAGCGCCAGGGGGAGACCATCGCGGCCATGCAGCGGGCGCTGGCGGCAGAAGAAGCCGGCAACCCCCTCCCCCATGTGGAGCGGCTCCGGGACCAGGCCCGGGGCCCCTATGAGCGGTTCCTCACCGAAGCCCTGATCCTCCTGGTGGAGGGCAAGGTCGCCCGGTTCAGCGCGATGGTGACCGAGGCCCAAAATGCAGTGGGCAAGCAGCAGGCCTCCCTGGGCGCCACCCTGGACCAGGTCTGCGAATGCCTGGTGCGCCAGGTCATGGAAGGTCGCCTCGCCCCTGCCCGGGTCGTCCCCATCCTTCAGGGGGCCTACGGGCGCTTTGCGCACAGTGAGGGCCTGGATTATGCGTTCTGCCGCCTCGTTCCGGCCTCCGACGAGGCCGCCTTGGCCCAGGTCCTTGGCGTTTCCGACCCCAAGCGCCGCTCCGCCTGCCTGGATGTGCTGGGCGCCCGGGAGGAGGATGCGCTGGTGCCCTTCTTCCTCCGCGCCATGCAGGACGCCATCGTCGAGGTCGGTCACCGGGCCATTCATCATTTCGGGAAGCTGCCTTCCAGTTTTCCCGCGGTCATGGAGCGGTTTCAGTCCGGCAAGCCCGACCAGGTCCGCCTCGCGCTTCGGATCTTCATGGTCAACAGGACCCGGGCCGCAGCCGAACCCCTCATGGCCTTCCTCAAGACCGATGTCCGGGACGACCTGCTTTTGGAGGCCGTGGAGGCCCTGGGCGCCATCCGCTGCCCTTCGGCCAGCCCCGTCCTGCTGGACCTCCTGCACGACGGCAAGCCGGCTCGGCTCCAAGAGGCCCTGGTGGAGGCCCTCGCCGAACTGGCCACCCCCGAGGCGGGGCTGGGCCTGCTCGCCAAGTCCCCCCATCTCAAGTTGCCCCAGGTGCTCATCCGCGCCCTGGAGGGACTTCTCGCGGCGTTTCCGGGGTTCGAGCGCCCCCTGCCCCAGGAGGTCCTCCCGGCCCTGGAACAACTCATCACGCGATGCTGCGATGACCGCGAGGGAGAGGGCCAGCGCCTGCGGGCGATCCTCGCCACGCAAAACCTCTATTGCTTCGACCAGGCCCTCTACGCCCGCTTGAAGGACGCCTTTTCCGACTTCCTCTTCGACCTCCGCACCAAGGGCGACTGGGACCGGGACACCAATGACCGGGTGGCCGCCGTGGTCAAGGAACTGGGACGACGCGGTGCCAGCCTCAGCCACATCGCCGGTCGCGAAGAGAAGGTCCGGGCCCTGGTGAAGGAGATCCCCCCGCAGGGCCCCGGACGGGCCCCCGCCCTCCTGGCCCTTCGAGAATCCCTCCAGGATGCCGAATTCATCATCCGGGTGGAGCTGGCGACTGAGATCGCGGAGTTTCTGCTCAAGGAACTCGAGCGCAAGGAGCAGGACTGGAGGGAGCTGGCCCGCCTGTGCGAGATCGGGGGCATCACACGCCAGATGAGCCTCGTGGAACCCCTCAAAGAGGTCTTCAACCGGGCCACCGGGCTGGGCCTGCGGAGCGCCGCGAAGGAAGCCCTCCTGGCGCTGGGGCTGGACGAGGCGGACATTGGCCGCCGGGCGCCCATTCGCACGATCCTGCTCCTGGAGCCCAGCGCCTTTTTCCGCAAGCGGCTCCTGGGAGTCCTGGGCCAGGGCTGGGAGGTCCGGGAGGCCGCCAGCCGCACGGAAGCCGCACCCATGCTGTCGGAGCAGCCGGTGGACCTGCTCATTTCCGAACAGACCGATGGCATGGGGGACCTTCGACCCTGGCTAAAGATGCAGTTTGAAACTCGGCGCTGTCGCCAGGTGCTTCTTTCCACGGCCGCCCGCGACGCCAACCCGAGCGAGCCCTGGCTCATGAGTACGCTCTACAAGCCCTATGCCCCCGAAGCGCTCCTGAAGGCCCTGGAACCCTGAGGCGTTTCTGGGCGGGTATGCTTTCCCTGATCCGAGGCCTCCATGCTTGTCCTGTCTCCCTGGCTCCGTCCCCCGGCTGCGCTCCT
>JARLGO010000002.1 GCA_031292655.1 Geothrix sp. | reverse complement strand
CGGCGAGCAGTTCGGGAACTTCCTCATCCGGCGCGGCGTGCTGGACATGGCGGCGCTGAAGGAGCTGCTTTCCGACGGCGAGGGGGCGCGCATGGGCGATCGCGTGGTCCAGTGGGGACTGATGACCCACCAGGAACGCGATGAGCGGCTGCATGAGCTGCTGGGTTCCGTGCTCCTGCACGCCATGGAGCACCCGATCCTCAAGATGACCTGGATCCCCGGTCCTCTGGACGACAACCTCAGCGGGGATCTGCAGTTCCGCCTCGACCACCGCAGGCTGGTCTGGGACACCTTCCAGCAGGCCAAGATCGACCGGGAGCTGGTCGCCATGTTCCGCAGCGAGCCCGATTGGCGCTGGCGGGCCCTGCCGGACCTGCTGGAGGCGATGAGCAACCTCCCCCTGACGCCCACCCTGGCCTATGCGCTCTCCCTGCTGGGCACGGAACCCCTGGGCTGTGACACCATCGCGGGGCTGACGGGACTCCCGGAGGCCCAGGCCGCCCAGCTGGTGGCCACGCTGTGGGCCCTCGGAGGGCTGAGCCTGGTGTGCGGGGACCTCCCCCTCCTGCCCAAGGTCGAGCCGCCCCCCCCGGCGCCCATGCCGGAACCAGAACCAAAGCCGGAACCGGAACGGGAGCTGGCCCCGGCGGAGCCGGAGTTTGAACCGATTCTCCTGGTCCAGGAGGATCTGCTCACGCCGCCAGAGGCCTTCCTCCATGAAGTCGCGGTGGAGCTGAGCTACCCCGAACCCACGCCCACGGCCCTCCCGCCCATCCCTCGGGAGGACGAGGAATCATCCCCCGCCGAGCGGGCCCGCTACCTCCTCGTCAAGGCCAAGTCCTACCTGGTGCAGGATCGCACCAGCGAGGCGATCCGGGCGCTGGAGCAGGCCATCAAGCTGGACGGCGATTCGCCGGGCGCCTTCGAATCCTGGCTCCTGCTGGGACGGCTCCGGACCAGCAACCCCGCCTGGTCCACCCGCGCCATCGAGGCGCTGCAGGTGGCCTCCAGGCTCAATGCGCGAGCCGCCGAGCCCTGGGCCCTCATGGGCGAGCTCTACCACCGCAAGGGTTTCAAGGCGAATGCCCAGGGCTGCTTCCGCCGGGCGCTGGAGCTGGACCCCTCGGTGGCGGTGCCGGCCGGCTGGGCCCAGGAAGAACCCCTTCCACCACCCCCGCCCAAGGAAGGGCAAGCCAGCCTCATGGGCAAGCTGCGGGGCATGTTCGGGCGGGAGTAGGTGGAGCGGCAGCCTCGGCGTTGACCGAGGTGTCTTCTGAGAGGTGCTGAGAAAGCCATTTCGGCACGCTTCCTACCGCCAGCTATCTCCGGCCGATAGAACTGGCTTGAGCCCCTCGACCCGCCGTTCCGAATCGCGGTGGATGGCCACCATGTTGACCGAGACGATCCCGGGGAAGACGTTTTCCTTATTGCCCTTGAAGTTGTCCGGGCTGTAAAGCGGCGGCGTGTGCCACCAGAGGCGGTAGTCCATGTCGAAGAGCCGCTGGATCAATTCGGCGGACTTTTCTGGACGATCGTTTTCGACATACATGATGGGGCGACAGCGCTCGATGGTCTCGGCGGCCCCCTCCAGGACCCTGGATTCGAAGCCCTCGACATCCAGCTTGATGAAATCCACCCGTTCCAACTGGAACGTGTCCAGCTTTCCCAGGGGGACCGGCTCGCCCTCCTCGACCATGTCCATGCTGATGCCCCCGAAATTATGAGACTCGGAGTAGTCGAACCGGGGAATCTTGCACTCGCCCTCGCAGTTCCCGAGGGCCATGGCGTAGGTTATGACATTGGGGATGCTGTTGAGCACGAGGTTCGCACAGAGGATCTGGTGCAGGACCGGCTGGGGCTCGAAGGCAACCACCACGCCGCCGGAGCCCACCAGCTGCGCGAGGGGCACGGTATGGGCGC
Source organism: Geothrix sp. (assembly GCA_031292655.1). GTDB lineage: Bacteria > Acidobacteriota > Holophagae > Holophagales > Holophagaceae > Geothrix. The sequence goes on along the minus strand of JARLGO010000002.1, from coordinate 30 downwards.
CGATGTTGGCCCCCACGTCCAGGACGATGG
>JARLGO010000036.1 GCA_031292655.1 Geothrix sp. | reverse complement strand
CGTAGCGGGTACTACGCGCGACGAGCGTGACGAAGCATGGCGACGCCCGCCGGCCCTCGCCCGGAGGGATGAAGCCAGGCAGGCGCTCCGCGGCGTCAGGTCCCTTGAACAACGAACCACGTTGCCCTGCGGGCCCTTCCTGGCGGCGCATCCTGCCTGGCTTCATCGCAGCATTGTCGGGTTTTGTTATGAGCTCTAAAAGCACGCGGGGCGTCGCCCCGCGTTAACAAAATCATGGCGGCCAGTCGGCCGCCATGATTTTGCACCTACAGGCTATGGCCTACCGCCCACAGCCCTAGAAGATCGATTCGCCGGGCTTGCGGCGCCAAGCTTCGGAGCGCTTCTGCCCCTCGGCCTTGGGCTTGGCGTCCTTGGCGGCGGCCAGGGTCTGCAGCAGCGAGCCACCCAGCTTGGAAGCCGCGGTCTTCACCAGGGCCGGGGCCGCGGGAATCGCCGGGGCGCTCACGGGACCCGAGGCGGCCGCATCCGTGGAGGCGGGCTTCGTGGTGATCTCCTTCAGTCGTTTTTCGTACCAGACCTTCCGCTTGGGGTCCATGACGCGGATGTTTCCGGTCTTCTCCCCCTTCTTGAGAACCTTGGGCTTCGGCTTCTCGCGGTCTTCCCGCAACACGGAATCGGGCTTTGCAGCTTCTTCGAGGATCTTCGCCAGGTTTCCAAGGCCACGCAGGTTCATCATGTGCGGTTATTACTCCAGAAGGGGCCACGGGCCACCATTCATTAGCCTAGCGGGAGGTCCTTCATTTCCATAGTGCTTTTAGGCACAGGGTGCGGTTTTTCGCCTGCGAGGTCCATGCCTCCTGAGACACTGTCGCCATGGGGACTTCGACCTTTGCCCTGAAGGCCCGCCTGGATGGGCTCTGTGGCCAGTACGACACGGCGGTCGCGCTGGCCCGGGATCCCCTCAGCGTGCTCTTTGACTACGAGGCGCCCTTGGACCGCGAGGTCGCCGCCTTCGTGGCGGCCCACCTGGCCTACGGACGCGTGGACCCGATGATCCGCGCCGTGCGGGCCGCCCTGGCCCCCCTGGGGACCCGGCCCGCGGCTTGGCTTCGGGAAAGGTCCCCGGCCGCGGTCCGGAAGGCCCTCTCATCGGCCCTGGCCGCCTGGGCCTGGCGCTTCCACACGGGCCCCGACCTCGTGGCCTGGCTGCTGGCCTGGAAGCGCCTCGACGGGGAGAGCGGCCGGGGCCTGGAAGCCCACCTCCTGCCGGGCCTCGGCGAAGGGCCTGATGACGCGCTGTCGCGGCTGGTCCAGCGCCTGCGGACCGAGCTGCCGGCCTCCTACGGCTCCCGCTTCTCCCTGCCCGATCCCCTGGAAGGCGCCGCCTGCAAGCGCTGGCGGATGTTCCTCCGCTGGATGGTGCGCACGGGCTGGCCCGACCTCGGCCTCTGGACCCGCTACCCCACCGATGGGCTGATCATCCCCCTCGACACCCATGTGGCCCGCGTGTCGCGGTTCATCGGCCTCAGCCGCCGCGCCACCCCGGACGGGAAGATGGCCCTCGAGATCACGGAGTCCCTGCGCCGCCTCGACCCCGCCGATCCCCTCCGCTACGACTTCGCCCTCAGCCACCTGGGCATCCTCGGGGATTGTCCCGGCCTGCGCAAACGCAGCACCTGTGCGGCGTGCCCGCTCTACACCGTATGCCGCGCAGGCTCCGAATCCGCGCCGCGGATTCGGAGCTAGAAAAAAGAAAACAGTTTTGCGTAGGCCAGTGCCGATTCGCGAAGGCGCAGCCTGAGCGATGGTAAGCCCGGCCCCTTTGCCCCATCGTTGGAACATAGGCCGGGCTTACCATGTGCGCGACCTAAGTGGGTCGCGGAGCAGAGCCCAGTGGGCTCTGCGGAGCGGGGACCCACTGGGAGCGTAGGCCAGTGCCGATTCGCGCAGGCGCAGCCTGAGCGATGGTGAGCCCGGCCCCTTTGCGCCCAGGCGCAAAGGGGCCGGGCTTACCACGGCACTCGGGGGAACGACTTAGGGCTGCTTCTTCCGACCTGACCCGGTTCATCGCACCCCGATGCATGGGGCCCGGCTTGCATCCAGGCTAACCGGGATCGGTTCCTTTGGGCCAATGCGGGGCCCTCCAGGGGCAGATCCCGCGGCGAAAGTCGCTGACTTCCAAGCGCTTTCTAGACAATGGGAAAAAGAGGGCACCAGCCCTTGACACCCCTACATCTTGGGGCCATCCTTTTCTCCCGGCACAACCCCTAGAGGTAAGCTTCAAATCCCTACCTCCCAGGGAGGGCTTTGTACGCCCTCGATCAAGGCCGGAATTTCGACCCGCCCCCCCACCCCTCGCCCAGGACAACCACATGAAGATCGCCCGCCACTTCACGAAGGCAGGTCACGATCCCTTGGAAGGGATCCCGTTCGTACCCAGGACCAGCCGCATCTCGAAGCTCGACGGCACCGTGGTCTTCGAGGCCAAGGACGTGCTGGTGCCCGAGACCTGGTCCCAGGTGGCCGTGGACATCCTCGCGCAGAAGTACTTCCGCCGGAAGGGGATCGACGCCCAGAACAGCGGCGAGAAGGACGCCCGGCAGGTGTTCCACCGCTTGGCGGGCTGCTGGCGGCACTGGGGCGACACCCACGGGTATTTCGAGACGGCCGAGGACGCCCAGGCCTTCTACGACGAGCTCACCTACATGCTCGCCAACCAGATGTGCGCGCCCAACTCGCCCCAGTGGTTCAACACGGGCCTGCACTACGCCTACGGCATCACCGGCCCGGCCCAGGGCCACAGCTTCGTCGACCCCGCCACCGGCCAGATGCAGCAGTCCACCTCGGCCTACGAGCGTCCCCAGCCCCACGCCTGCTTCATCCAGAGCGTGGCCGACGACCTGGTGAATGCGGGCGGCATCATGGACCTGTGGACCCGCGAGGCCCGCATCTTCAAGTACGGCTCGGGCACCGGCACCAACTTCTCCAAGGTGCGCGGCTCCGAGGAGCCCCTCTCCGGCGGCGGTCGCAGCTCGGGTCTCATGAGCTTCCTGGCCGTGGGGGACCGCGCCGCGGGCGCCATCAAGAGCGGCGGCACCACGCGCCGCGCCGCCAAGATGGTCTGCCTCGACCTGGACCACCCCGACATCGAGGCCTTCGTCGACTGGAAGGTGACCGAAGAGCGCAAGGTGGCCATGCTGGCCGCCGGCAGCGCCCTCGTGCGCCGCCACTGGGACGCCATCTGCCAGTCCGTGGAGGGTTCCACCAGCCGGGACGCCGATCCCAAGACCAACGAGGCCCTGCGCAAGGCCCTGGCTCGCGCCAAGCGCGAGGGCGTGCCCCCCGCCTTCCTGACCCAGTGCCTGGGCCGCCTGGCCGAGGGCGACTTCTCCCGGGACCTGGCGGGCTACGACACCTCCTGGGACGGCGAGGGCTACCTCACCGTGGGCGGCATGAACTCCAACAACTCCGTGCGCGTGCCCGACCCCTTCATGCGCGCCCTGGAGATGGACGGCGACTGGGAGCTCAAGCGCCGCATCGACGGCAAGACCAGCAAGAAGCTGCGGGCCCGCGACCTCTGGGAGAAGGTGAACCGCGCCGCCTGGGCCTGCGCCGATCCCGGCATCCAGTTCAACACCACCATCAACGACTGGCACACCTGCCCCGAGGATGGCCCGATCAACGCGAGCAACCCCTGCTCCGAGTACATGTTCCTGGATGACACCGCCTGCAACCTGGCCTCCCTGAACCTGTGCACCTTCCTCACCGAGGACGGCGGCTTCGACCTGACGGGCTACCGCCACGCCATCCGCCTCTGGACCGTGGTGCTGGAAGTCAGCGTGCTCATGGCCCAGTTCCCCAGCGAAGCCATCGCCCAGCGCAGCTACGACTTCCGCACCCTCGGCCTGGGCTACGCCAACCTGGGCGCCATGCTCATGCGCATGGGCATCCCCTACGACAGCGTGGAGGGCACCCAGTGGTGCGCCGCCCTCACCGCCATCCTCACGGGCGACGCCTATGCCGCCAGCGCCGAGATGGCCCGGGAGCTGGGCCCCTTCCCCAGCTATCCGAAGAACGCCGCGTCCATGCTGCGGGTCATCCGCAACCACCGCCGCGCCGCCTACAACGCCCCGGCCTCCGAGTACGAGCAGCTCTCCATCCGGCCCCAGGGCCTGCACGGCGCCGGCGTGCCCAAGCGCATCGTCGAGGCCGCCCGCGAAAGCTGGGACACGGCCCTCACCTACGGCGAGCAGTGGGGCTTCCGCAACGCCCAGGTGTCCGTGCTGGCCCCCACGGGCACCATCGGCCTCCTCATGGACTGCGATACCACCGGCGTCGAACCCGACTTCGCCCTGGTGAAGTTCAAGAAGCTGGCCGGCGGCGGCTACTTCAAGCTGGTGAACCGCGCCATCCCCGAGGCCCTGGCCCGCCTGGGCTACTCCTCCACGCAGATCCAGGAGATCGAGCGCCACGTGGTGGGCTGGCTCCAGATCACAGACGAGACGCCGGGCATCACGCGGTCCATGCTCAAGGCCAACGGCTGGGCCGAGGAGGAGATCGCCCTCGTGGAGCAGAAGCTCCCCACGGCCTTCGATCCCGCCTACGCCATCGACGTGGACCGCCTGAAGAACGACTTCAGCCCGGAACAGGTGGAGGCCTTCATGCTGGCCCTCAGCGGCAGCATGACCGTGGAAGGCGCGCCCTACCTCAAGGACGAGCACCTGCCCATCTTCGACTGCGCCAACCGCTGCGGCCGCACGGGCCGCCGCTACATCGCCCCCATGGGCCACCTGCGCATGATGGGCGCGGCCCAGCCCTTCCTCAGCGGCGCCATCAGCAAGACCATCAACCTGCCCGCGGAAGCCACCGTGGCGGAGATCGGCAGCATCTACGAGGCCAGCTGGCAGCTCATGCTGAAGGCCGTGGCCCTCTACCGCGACGGCTCCAAGATGAGCCAGGCCATGGCCACCAATCTGGACCTGCTGGACGGCGCCGACACCCTCCTGGACGAGCAGGCCAGCGCCGCGGAGAAGACCCCCGCCCTGGCCCAGGCCCTCACCAACCAGCTGGTGCGCACCTACCGCCGCCGCCTGCCCAACCGCCGGGGCGGCTACACCCAGGCCGCCACCATCGGCGGCACCAAGCTCTACCTCCGCACCGGCGAGTACGAGGACGGCAGCCTGGGCGAGATCTTCCTCGACATCCACAAGGAGGGCGCCGCCTTCCGGGCCGTGCTCAACTGCTTCGCCATCGCCGTGAGCATGGGCCTCCAGCACGGCGTGCCCCTCGAGGAGTTCTGCGACGCCTTCCTGTTCACCCGCTTCGAGCCCGGCGGCATGGTGGCGGGCAGCGACACCATCAAGCTGAGCACCAGCCTCATCGACTTCGTCTTCCGGGAGCTGGCCATCAGCTACCTGGGCCGCTACGACCTGGCCCACGTGGAGCCGGAGCAGCTCGTGAACGCCGCCACGGGCCTGCGCCCCAACAGCCAGGCCCCCGGCTTGAACCTGCCCAGCCTGCCCACGGGCACCCCCCTGCCCTTCCCGGACTCGCCCGCCAGCGGGCTCCCCGTGGCCTCGGCTCCCGCCCCCGTCCCCGTGCTGGTGGGCGTCTCCGGCGCCCGGGCCACCGTCTCAGCCGCGCAAGCCGCCCGCGAAAAGGGCTACACCGGCGACCCCTGCCCCGAGTGCGGCCACCTCACCCTCGTCCGCAACGGCGCCTGCATGAAGTGCCAGACCTGCGGAGCCACCACCGGGTGCAGCTGATTGAAAGCTAGGATCATCCACTGACAACTGATCTAACAAAAATCCCAGATCCTCCAGAGTTCTCCGAAGAGCTTTTGCACTCGTGTAGAGAGTCTGGCGATTACCGAGTCTTACTTTTTGAGTGGTACAAGTTCACCGCTTTGCTCTGCAATTTCTTCGCAAGAATTCGCTCTGATTCCCCAATGATCAGAAGCATGCCAAGCATTCATTATTCGGTTTGTATTGGTTTATTGAACAGGTGTTCGCGGCTGATGTTGTCCAACATTGCACTCTCACACGAGGGCATATTTGGAGAAACGACGGCAATCATTGATCGATCAATTTTTGAATCGTGTGTGAAGCTTTCTTGGCTCTGTCAAAAAGGCGATATTGAGTCCTTCGAGCGTTATCTGGCAGATGGACTAAAAACTGAACTCGAATTTAAAGCCACTATTAAGAAAGCAATTGCCGAACGTGCTGGACAAGCTCTAGTGATCGAGATGCGAATGCTTGATTCAATTCAAAGGTACATTGCGTCATCCACACTTTCTGAGTCACAGATTCAAGAGTCGAAGAGCCTTCCAGATCTTGCATCAATGCTCGGAACTCTTCGGCATTCTCGACTGATGTACATCGTGGGACAGAAAATCGGATCTCATCATGTCCATGGGACCTGGCCAAGTCTGAAGCTCCACTACCTTGAAATGACGCAAGAAGGTTTTTGGGCGCCGCGAGACCATAACTGCCCAACCAACCAGAATCAATACGTCTACATTCCACTAGGCCTTCTTGATGCAATGAAATCCTTTATTGGTTTTTGTGTTGAAGAACCAGAGGAGCGGATTCCATTTATCGAGTTGTTGGACTCAATCATGGAAGAAATCAAAAAATACGTGAGAGAAGCCGACGGCGACGACTTCGATCCTGCACCCGCGACCTGACCCGCTGTTCTACCTGGAATCCGGCGTGAGCGTTCATCCAGTCAGCCATAAATCCACCGCCAAGGGCGCCAAGAGGGTCCGACCCATCCCGCACGGGCCCGCCGAAGGCGGCTTCCGGCTTGGCCGGAAGGGCTCGAAGAGATGCAAAGATTTTTTTCCTTTCTTCCTTTCTTCGTGTCTTCGTGGTGAATCTTTGCGGAGAGTCCGCTCCAGCCAAAAACCGGAAATAAGCGGAGGATAGCGGAGGTGCGGAGGAGAGCAGAGAAAGACACAATGGTTTTTTGTTTTTCTCCGCTTTCCTCTGCTATTCCGCTCTCCTCCGCTTATCTATTACTTTTCATCCCCGCAAGCCCACTTCCGAATCGGAACAACGGCCCGGTTTTCATCCGCGTGCATCCCCCCGCCAACGCGTACGTTGTCGGGGATCTTACGTCGTGTTCATCCGTGGCTGAACGCTATTTCGGCCGGAGTCTTCTCAAGGCCTGGTTCTGACGCCATCGCAGCATCCACCTCTGCGGCTGGCTCAGGCGACTTCCCTGGGGTGGGAGGAGACCAGCTGCCAGCGGATCGGGCCTTGGGTGATGGAATGCCGATGGTGATCCTGGGGCGGGAGCTGGCGCCCCCGGGCCAGGGCGATGACCTCCCCGCAGCCCAGGCAGCGGTAGAGACCGGGATAGGGCGCGGCCTGGTCCGGATCGTAGATGGCGTCCAAGGCGGGGCGGCCCGGGTGGTTCGGGCGCGGGCCGGCATCCCTGGGACTTCCCTCCGGGGCTTGGCTGATTCCTTTCAGCTCGGGGTCCGGCGGATGGGCGGCCACCTTCTGGCCCTGGTCCAGGTGGCTGGAGACGACGACATTTCGGCCCTCTTCGGGGTGGTAGCCGGTGCCTTTCCGTAGCTCCGCATACAGATCCATGAGGCGCCCCCTTTTGCTCAGCCGGAAAGTCACGAGACCAGGAAGAGTGGTTGATCTCCCCCCTCATCGGTCCTGCCCGGACCCCGCCCGTGAGATTCCGGTGAACGGTGGCGTTTCCGCCCCCGAACGGGAAAGCCTCTCCGTCCTGGGCACCGGAAGAAGGTGGCTCAGCGATCGATGGTGGCCATCATTCTGTCGGCGTAGCGCTTGCCGGAGACTTTGCCCGGCGCCAGGGCCTCGTCCAGCAGCCGCATCTGGGCGGCGTCCAGCCTGATGCTCGCGGCGGCGATATTTTCTTCCAGGTACGTCCGGCGCTTGGTGCCGGGGATGGGCACGATGTCCCCGCCCTTGTGCAGCAGCCAGGCCAGGGCGACCTGCCCGGGCTTGGCGCCCAGGGCCGCGGCCAGGTCGCGCACCGTCTGGGCCGCCCGGACATTGGCGTCGTAGTTCTCGCCCTGGTAGCGGGGATCGCCCCGCCGGAAGTCCCCTTCCGGATAGGCTTCCGCGCGCTGGACCGCGCCGGTGAGGAAGCCCCGGCCCAGGGGCGAAAAGGCCACCAGGCCGATGCCCAGCTCGCGCAGTACCGGGAGCACGTCCCCCTCCAGGTTCCGCTCCCACAGCGAATATTCGCT
>JARLGO010000251.1 GCA_031292655.1 Geothrix sp. | reverse complement strand
GTCTTCCTGCACGGCTCCGGCGCGGAAGGGCGCTGGGCGTCGAATTTCCTGGCGGCAGCCTTCGCCCGCCGGGGCTTCGCGGCCCTGGCCTACGACAAGCGGGGCGTGGGGAAATCCGGCGGTAACTGGCAAGGAGCCGGGTTCGAGGAGCTGGCGTCCGATGCGGCCGCCGCGGTGGCGGCGCTGTCCGCCAAGCCCTATGTCGCATCTGGAAAGGTGGGCATTCACGGCCACAGCCAGGGCGGCCTCCTGGCGCCGCTGGTCGCCCGCCTCGGGCATCCCGCCTTCGTGATCGCCTCGGCGGGCAGCGGGCTGTCCATGCGCGAGACGGAGACCTACAGCGTGGAGAACTCCTTGGGCGTCCAGCGCCTGCCGCAGATTGAAGCCCAGGAGGCCCGCGCCTTCGTGAGCGCGCTCATGGACGTGGCCTACGGCGGCCAGCCCTACGCGCATGCCGTGGCGGCCTGGCAGAAGGTCCAGGCCCGCCCCTGGGCCTTCGGCCTGCCGCCGGAAACCCATGCCTACTGGACCTTCTCGCGGAAGATCGCCGCCTATGATGTCCTGGCGCAGTGGCGCCAGGTGGCCGCCCCCACCCTGCTGGTGTTTGGCGAAGGGGACGAGCGCGTGCCCCCCCGGCCCAGCGCCGCGCGAATCGCCGAGGCCTACCTCGGCGGCCCGGGCACCTCCTTCCAGGTGCGGTTCTTCCCCGGCGCCGACCACACCTTCCGCCTCCATCCCGACCCTGGCGGCGCCTTCGCCTGGCCCCGCACCGCCCCCGGCTACCCCGACGCCCTCATCCGCTGGGCCGCCGACACCGTCGGCCTGGCCCCGGAGGCAGGTCGAGGATCCACCAGGCGTTTCAGAGAGCCCCTTCAAAGGTAATGCATCGCCAAGGGGCGCATGTCCAGCATCATCGAAATGTCTGCGACCAGGAAGATATGGGATCCGGCCTTCCCTCCTCTCTCGCATCCCGTCTCTCTCAGCATCCCGCTTCCCCGGCTTCACTCGGCGCCACGGTACGCGCGGAGCCAGTTCCTCCTGTCGGGTGGATCTGCCGCTGACACTAGGGGCTCCGCCGAGGGGAAAAGGGCGCGGGGCCGCCGCCCCGCGCCGTGAGAAGCTTTCCCCATGCTGCATCTCCGCCCCTCCGATTACCGCCTCATGCCCTGGAAGGACGGGGGCGGCAGCACCACCGAGATCGCCATCGCGCCTCCGGGCGCGGGCCTTGCGGATCCTTTCCTGTGGCGGGCGAGTTCGGCAAGGGTGGAAGCCTCGGGGCCCTTCTCGCGCTTCCCGGGCCAGGCGCGTTCGCTGCTCCTGCTGGAGGGCGCGGGGCTGCTGCTGAATATCGAAGGCAAGGGCCGCCAGCGGCTGAAGCACCCGGGCCAGGTGGTGACGTTTGCCGGGGACGACGCCGTGGACGCCACGCTGATCCAGGGGCCCTGCGTGGATTTCGGGCTCATCCACGATCCCCGCCGGGTCCAGGCCAGTCTCCAGTGGCTCAGCCTGGGGCGGGAGGCCACTTCCATCGACCTGGCCCCCACCACCCTGCTCTTTGCGCCCTGGGGGGCGGTTCGGGTGGAGCCCCTGGGCATTCAGCTCGAGCACCGGGGCTGCCTTTGGTTTGGCAACCCGGGGCAGCCCGAGAAGCCCGGCGCCAAGCTCGACCTGCGCGCGGCCCAAGGGACTACCCCCCTGGTGCTCGTGTCCATCCGGCCTGTGTAGCCCTTTCCACTTGGATCCCATGACGGTCACCCTCGGCACTTTGAACGACCTGAAGGTCCTGCGCCTGGGGCCGGAAGGCGCCGTCCTGGACGGGGGTCCCGAGGGGCCGATCCTGCTGCCCCAGGGGCCCAAGGGCCTGGAACCGGGCCAGGTCCTGCAGGTCTTCGCCTACCGGGAGGATGAGGGCCGCCTCGTGGCCAGCCTGCGCCGGCCCCTGGCCCTGGGGGGCGAGGTGGCCTTCCTGAAGGTGGTGTCCGTGAATCCCGCCGGGGCCTACCTGGACTGGGGCCTTCCCCAGGACCTGTTCATGCCCTGGAAGGAAGTGCGGCATGAGCAGCGGCGCCTGGTGAAACCGGGCAACAAGGTGCTGGTGTTCCTCTTTTCGGACGAGGCGGGCCACATGGCCGCCTCCACCCGCCTGTCGGACTTCCTCGTGGACGAGGCCGAGGGCTTCCGGGAGGGGGACAAGGTCTCCCTGGTCATCGGGGACCGCACGGACCTGGGGGTCCGCGTCATCGTCAACCACCGCACCTGGGGCATGGTCCACGACAGCGATCTGTTCAGCCCGGTCCGCCGGGGCGAGACGCGGGAGGGCTACGTCAAGGCCCCCCGCGCCGACCTTAAGCTGAGCCTGTCGCTCAGCGCGCCGGGCTACGCCAAGGTCGAGGCCGTGGCCCAGGGCCTGCTCGACACCCTGAAGCGCCACGGGGGATTCCTGGCCGTGACCGACCGGAGCGCCCCCGAACAGATCTACGCCCTGTTCGGCATCAGCAAGAAGGTGTTCAAGCAGACCCTCGGCGCCCTCTACAAGCAGCGGCGGATCAGCCTCGAGGTGGACGGCATCCGCATGCTCAAGACCCCATGAACGCCGCCCTATCCCCGAGCGCCCCGCCCCTACCCTACCTGGAGGGCTACAGCCCGGCCGTGCAGGCCCGGGTGCGCGAGCTGCTGGCCCAGGACCAGCTGGGGCCCTACCTTGCCAGCCGCTACGGGGAAGCCCACGAGGTGCGCAGCGACAAGGCCCTGTTCCTGGCCGCCGTGGAACTGAAGGACCGCTTCATGCGGAATACGGCCCCCCTGACGAAGGTGCTCTACGACCCCAAGCTCCAGCTGCTGAGCCATGCCCTGGGCACCCTCACGGCGGTGTCGCGGGTGCAGGGCCGCCGGCTCAAGGCCAGCCGCGAGATCCGCGTGGCCTCCGTGTTCCGGGAGGCCCCCGCCGCCTTCCTGAGGATGATCCTGGTGCACGAGCTGGCCCACCTGAAAGAGCGCGAGCACGACAAGGCCTTCTACCAGCTCTGCACCCACATGGCGCCGGACTACTTCCAGCTGGAATTCGACCTCCGGCTCTACCTCACCCATCGGGAAGCCAGCCCGGCGCCGGGCCCGACGGGCAACAGGTAATCAAATTGTTGAATCATTAAATCATTAAATCATTAGATAACTTAATAGATCATGAACGAGGGCCGGTCCTGGCCGGCTGCCGATCCAAGTATTTCGAGGCCAGTAAGTTATCACCACGGATTTGGGACGGGAAGCCGGGCCGGCGGTTCCTGGCTCGCCTTCATTGCACCTCCAGCACCGCCAGTCCATCCTGCTGGGTGGAACGGCCCCGAACCGGCACCACATCGCCCACGCGAAAGGGGCGCTGGCGGCGGCGGAGGACGTCGGGGAAGGCCACGGCTTCGCAAAGGCCGGTCTCGTCCTCGAAGGTGATGAACTGCATAGACTCGCCCTTTTCCGTGCCCACGACCTTGTCGGCCACGACGAGAGCCCAGAAGCAAAGGCGTTGGTTGGGCCTCACCACCTCGGTGGCGCGATTGGGGCCGCCGCCCTTGCGCACCCGGGCCAGGGCGGCGGGATGCAGGTCCAAGGTGAGGCCCAGGGTCTCCATCTCCAGGTCGGCGCGGTCGAAGAGGTCCGTGGGGCGTGGTCGCAGGCCCGGGGGCACGCCGCCCAGGCGGGCCCACAGGAGCCGCGTGCGGTCGCCGTCCGGCGCCCAGAGGTCGAAGGCCCCGGCGGCGCACAGGGCCTCGGCGGTGGTGACGGAGAGCCTCACGCGGCCCAGCAGGTCGTCGAGCGTTTCGAAGGGACCGTGGCGTTCCCGTTCCTCCAGCAGCTCGCGGACCTCCTTTTCGATGGCCCCGTGGACCTGCATGAGGCCCACGCGCAGGCCCTGCTCGCCCTCGGCGCTGAAGGGCCAGGCGGAGCGGTTCGCGTCGGGGCCGCGCACCACCAGGCGATGGCGCCGCGCATCGCCCAGGTAGGCGATGGCGGGGTAGTAGCCGCCCTGGTTGGTGATGACCGACGCGAAGAACACGGCCGGATGGTGGGTCTTGATCCAGGCGCTTTCGAAGCTCACCTGGGCGTAGCTGGCCGAATGGGGCTTGCAGAAGGAGTAGCCCTGGAAGGTGCGGATCATGTCCCAGGCCTCGTCCACCGTGGAAGCGCGCACGCCGCGCCCGGCGCAGCCCCGCCGAAAGCGCGCCTCGAAGAAGGGCAGCTTCTCCTCGCAGTCGGGCCTGCCCAGCAGCTTGCGCAGCTGGTCGGCCTCGAAGTGGCTCCAGCCCGCCAGCTCCACGCAGACCTTGATGACGTCCTCCTGGTAGACCAGCACGCCGAAGCTTTCAGACAGCAGCTGCTGGAAGACCGGATCGCTGGGCTCCCAGGTCTCCTCGCCGCGGCTGCGCTTCACGTAGCGGTCCACCCAGCGGTAGGCCGCCGGGCGGATGAGGCTGCTGTGGATCACCAGGGTCTCGAAGTCGCCCTTCCCCACCCGCTGCTGGAGCTGCCGCGTGGCGGGGCTCTCCACGTAGAAGACGCCGATGCTGTCGCCCCGGGCCAGCAGGTCCTGGGTGTCGGGATCGTTGCGGGAGTGGTCGCCGGGATCGGCGGGCACGCTTTCCCCCAGCACCTCGTGGGCATCGCGGATGACGGCGAGGCTGCGATTGCCCAGGAGGTCGATCTTCACCAGGCCATAGTTCTCCACGCCATCCTTGTCCCAGGTGGTGGTGGACACGTTCTCCTTGGCGGGGGCGGGCTGGAAGGCGGCGTGCTCCCAGAAGGGGCCGGGCGTGACGACGGTGCCGCCGGGATGCACGGAGAACTGGTGGAAGTGGCCCCTCAGGGCCTGGGCCTGGCGCAGGATGACGTCCCAGGCGGGGTTTGCCGAGGCGCGCTCCAGGCCCCCTTCCCAGCCGCGCACGTAGCGGGCCAGCTGCTTCAGCTCGCTGTCGGGCCGCCCATGGGCCTGGGCCACGGCCCGCAGGGC
>JARLGO010000250.1 GCA_031292655.1 Geothrix sp. | reverse complement strand
GGGACGCCCCCCACCATCACCCTCCAGCCCCTGGATGCCGTCACGGTGACAGGCCGCGTGACCACCTTCACGATCACCGCCGATGGCGCCCCCGTGCTGGCCTGCCAGTGGGCCAAGGACGGCGTCGCCATCTTCGGCGCCACGGGTTTCACCTTCACCCTCTACGACCCCCAGCCGGCGGATTCGGGGCACTACGCGGTGACCGTGACCAACAATTACGGTTCAGTCACCAGCTACGCGGCGGCCCTCACCGTGGTTCCCACCCCGGAGTTCACGGCGCCGGTCAGCGCGATCTCGGACGCCGCAGGCAACCTCTTCGTAGCCGACCGGGATGCCCAGGTCATCTGGCAGGTGAGCCCGTCGAAACAAGTGACCCTGCTGGCGGGAAGCCAGGGGATCGCCGGTTCCGCCGACGGCCAGGGCAGCAGCGCCCAGTTCCAGAACCCGGGCGGCCTGGCCTTCGATCCGGCGGGGAACCTGGTGGTCGCCGACACCGGCAACCACACCCTCCGGAAGGTCGCCATGGACGGCACCGTGACCACCCTGGCGGGGGCCGCAGGCCTTCCCGGCACCGCCGACGGGGTGGGGGTCCAGGCGCGCTTCAATGCCCCCTACGGCCTGGCCGTGGATGCCAACGGCGGAATCTACATCGCCGATTCCCGGAACCACACCATCCGGTTCATGGCCGTGGACGGCACCGTCTCCACCTATGCGGGCACCCCCGGGGTGTCCGGCCAAGGCAACGGCGCCGCCGGCAGCGCCCAGTTCAACCAGCCCAATGGCCTGGCCCTGGGGCCCGACGGGACCCTGTTCGTCTCGGATTACGGTAATTCCTGCATCCGGATGATCAGCCCGAGCGCCCAGGTGACCACCCTGGCGGGGCTGGCCGGCACCATGGGTTATTTTGACGCCCCCGGCACGACGGCCCTCTTCAACCTGCCGGTGGGCATCGCCCTGGACGCCGCCGGAAACGTGTGGGTGGCCGACACCCACAACCATGCGATCCGGCGCATCACCCCGGCCGGGGTCGTCAGCACGATCGCGGGTTCGGGGTTGCCCGGCAACGTCGATGGGATCGGGGCCGCGGCGCTCTTCAACGTCCCCTGCGGCATCACCCCCCTGTCCTCGGGCTCCCTGGCGGGCAGCTTCCTGGTGGCCGACACGGCCAACCGCATCCTGCGGGTCGTCAAGCCCGACGGCACCACCACGGCCCTGTAAACAGCCCAAGTTCAAGGCCCCAGCCGGATGGTCCGGCTGGGGCCTTGATGAAACGATGAAACCTGACGGAGATGCCGGTCTAGCGGTGATCCCGCTCGCCCTCGTGCCGGCCGTGATCCTCGTGGCGGCGGTCGTCCCGACGGTCGTCCCGGCGTTCCTCGCGGCGCTCCATGTGCCGCTCTTCGCGGCGCTCCTCGTGGTGCCAGTTCCGGTAGCGGCCGGCGGGCATGCCCACCAGCGCGCCCGGCACCCGGCGGCCCTCGATCCAGTCGAAGCGGGCCTGGGGCGAGCGGGC
>JARLGO010000035.1 GCA_031292655.1 Geothrix sp. | reverse complement strand
CCCGGCTCCTTGCCAGTTACCGCCGGATTTCCCCACGCCCCGCTTGTCGTAGGCCAGGGCCGCGAAGCCCCGGCGGGCGAAGGCTGCCGCCAGGAAATTCGACGCCCAGCGCCCTTCCGCGCCGGAGCCGTGCAGGAAGACCACGCCCGGATGGGGACCTTTGCCGGCGGGGATGAAGATGGTCCCGGCCAGGGTCAGATTGCCGCTGGGGAAGGTGATGTCCTCCTGCCTGGGGGGCGGCGGGACGTGGCTCGCCCGGGTGAAGGAAAAGCTCCCCGTGGCCTCGCCCTGCTTGAACTCGCCCGTCAGAACCTCGCCGCGCAGCTGCCCGGCGTAGGTCTCGGTGGTGGCATCCCCCACGACTTCCCAGGTGAGCTTCGGCGGGCTCCAGACGAGGTTCCGCAGGGGAATGCCCACGACCCGCAGACCCTCCGAATCGAAGCTCCCTTCCAGGCCCTGCGGCCCCTTGGCCACGCGCATGGTGATGTCGACCGTGGAACCCTCCCGGGTCCAATGCCCCACCCAGGTGCCCAGGGGCTGCCCCTGGCCGGCGGCCTGCAGGGGGGCGGCCAGGGCGAACCCGCAGAATAAAACAGCCCACGCCATTGATCTCATGTCGTCACCGTTGAGCGAAATGCCTGGGAAGCAAGCGAACGGCCATGGCCCCGGACGGAAGCTCAGGTGCTGGAGGCGATTCCCAGGGCCGCGGCGGCGATGGCGAAGGAATTGATCAGGGCGAACAGGAAGCCCGAGATCTTCTCCCGCCGGATGCCCGTGACGGGGGCGCTCTGCCAGTAGATGAGCATGCCCACGGAGAGGGACAATCCGACCGCCAGCAGCTTGGCGCTCGCCAGGCTGGGGATGGCCAGAGCCAGGACCTTCCACATGAGCGTGACCGCCGCCGGGGCCCCCGCGAAGGTGATGACCGATTGCTGGGCGGTGATGACGCCGACGGAAGTCGCCGCCGGGGCGGCGGGCAGGGCGGGGGCCCCGAGCCGGGGCTCGGCCGCCGCCGGCAGGGGCGGTCCGGCGGGGAAGTCCGTCGAGGCCGGCGCGGCGAGCCTGGGCCCGCTCAGCGCCGCCCCGGGGGTGGGTATGTTGAACAACTGGTTGGCATCGGCCATGTCCGTATCCCCCTTATTTGTTACCAGATTATCGGCCACGCTCAGCCATGGAAGTGCTTAACCATAGGTGACCCCGATGACGCGGGAAAGGGCTTGGGTCCACAGATTCCACCGATTCACACAGATTCAAAACGCGAGTCAATGACTGTTCTCAGGGGTGCCATCTTGAGTATGGGCTTCAGCGGGGGCGCCGGGGTCGCACCTTTTGGGGGCTCGTGCCCCGGCGCCCCCGCTGACCTCCGGCAGGGCCGGAGGCCGCCTTCGGCGGGCCCATGCGCGTTGAGTCGGCGCCCATCTGTGTAATCTGTGGTTTCAGCCTTTGCTCTTGAAAGAGCTCAGGCTGAGCCTCGCCGATAACGAGGACTCGTCCATCAAGCCCAGCCTGGATGGGGCGTCAGGCCCTATGAGATGGTGCCCTGGATGACATAGTCCACCTGGCTTTGGAAATGGGCCGGGGCGTCGTCGAAGGCGGCGCGGTAGATGATGCTTCGGGCATCCAGGGCCAGGTCCGTGGCCAGCACGCCGTCCAGGTGATCCAGCTCGTGCTGGAGCAGTTCGGATTCCGCCGGGCCCACCTGCTCCCGGGTCCGGGGCTGGCCCCCTTCGTCCAGGAAGGTGATGGAGATCGAGCGGTGGCGGCGCACCTTCACCAGGAGCTCGGGGAAGCACATGCAGTCGTCCCAGAGGGTGAAGGTCTCCGGGCTGCGCCAGGTGATCGCAGGATTGATGAGGGAATGCGTGCCCGCCCCCAGGTTGAGGGCAATGAAGCGCCGGGGGATGCCGATCTGGGGCGCGGCGATTCCCCGTCCGAAGCCGCGCTTGGCGCGGAAGGCGTCCAGGGCGGCCTTCAACCGCTCGTTCTCCCGGCGGAAGTCCGGGTCGGCCACATCCTGGACGGTCTCGCAGACGACCCTCAGGCGGGGATCACCAAGGAGGAGCACTCGATCGGTCATGCTTTCCTTTCGTGGTGGCATGGAAGCATTGCGTTTTTCTGAAGCCTTCGGCTCATCGGTGCCTGGCGGCGGTTCGCCGATTTGGACGCCATCGGTGGGCCGGTCGGAATACATTGGGCCTTCAATGGGAGGACGATCATCATGCACGAAATCCTGTACAGCCCGTACATTGTCCCACTCGGAGCCTTCGTGGTCGGCATTGCCTACTACGGATTCACCACCTGGAGGAAGGTTCGAGAACGCGAGATGAACCTCGAGAGCGACTTGCGCCAGAAGGAAATGGAGCACCAGCAGAAAATGAAGACGATGGAGTTGGAAATAGCCCGGGCCAAGGAATCCAAGCGCGAGGAGTAGCGGAGCCGGTCGGCGATGTTCCTGCCTTGGAGGGAAGTTCGGCCCTGGCTCCGAAGGCCTTTCAAGCCATGGCTTAGCCATGGAATCGCACGGGCGGCCCCAGCCCAGTCCCCTCCGGGCGGATTTCGGATTAGGATGCTGGCCGGAGGTGTCCCATGCGCCGCTTCGCCTTGGCCCTTTTCACGGCCGCGCCCCTGCTCTTCGCCCAGGTGCCCCCCCTCGTCCTTCCCGAAGAGAGTCCCCGGGCCCAGGTCAGCCAGCGGGTGGGGCTCACGGATATCGACGTCACCTACCACCGCCCGGCCGTGAAGGGCCGCAAGGTCTGGGGCGGGCTCGTCCCCTATGGCAAGGTCTGGCGGGCCGGGGCCAACGAAAACACCGTCGTCGCCTTTTCCACCCCCGTCACCGTGGGCGGCACCACGCTGCCCGCGGGGCGCTACGGCCTCCACATGCTGCCCACGGCCACGGACTGGACGGTGATCTTCAGCAGCCAGTCCCAGGCCTGGGGCAGCTTCAGCTACGACCCCAAGGAGGACCTGGCCCGGGTGAAGGTGATGCCCCAGGCGGCCGAGCCCACGGAGCGGCTGGTCTACACCTTCGACGATCCCAGCGACCAGGGCGTCGCCCTCAGCCTCCGCTGGGAGAAGCTGCGGGTGCCCATTCCCCTGGCGGTGGACACCCGGCAGGTGGTGGTGGCCAGCCTGCGGGACCAGCTGCGCGGCCTGCCGCGCTTCACCCCGGAGGGCTGGGCCGCCGCGGCGGGCTGGTGCGTGCGCCACGACGTGAACCTGGACGAGGCCCAGGCCTGGGTCGACCGCTCACTGGCCATGCGGGAGACCTTCGGGGGCCTGCGAGTCAAGGCCGCCCTGCTCGACAAGAAGGGGGACGCCCAGGGCGCCGAGGCCCTGCGGGCCAAGGCCCTGACCCTGGCCTCGGAGGCGGAGGTCAACCAGCAGGGCTACGCGCTGCTGGCCCAAAACAAGGTGGACGAGGCCATCCGCCTCTTCCAGCGGAACGTGAAGGACCACCCCGACTCCTGGAACGTCTATGACAGCCTCGCCGAGGCCTGCGCCCTCAAGGGCGACAAGGCCCAGGCCACCGCGAACTACCAGAAGGCCCTCGACCTGGTGAAGCAGGAGGACCAGCGCACCCGCATCCGGGAGGAGCTCGCCAAGCTCAAGTAGCCCTTCCCCCAGGTCCGCCGGCCGACCCGATTCCTGTTGCCCCGTCCCCGCCGCCGGTCAAAATGAGGCGGTCCTTTCCCATACCCCTGCACGGATCCGCTGAACCCTTCGGGATTCACGACGAGGAGCTTCCATGAGCACGAGCGCCGCCCCGCAAACCGAGACTGGACCCGTCCTGTTGCGCAGCGACGCGGACGGCGTGGCAACGCTGACGCTGAACCGGCCCGGCCAGTTCAATTCGCTGTCCACGGAGCTGCTCGGGGAGCTGCAGGACGCGCTGGAGGCCATCGCGAAGGACCCGGCCGTCCGGGTCGTGGTGATGGCCGGGGCCGGCAAGGCCTTTTGCGCGGGCCACGACCTCAAGCAGATGCGGGCCAACCATGACAAGGCCTACATGCAGAGGCTCTTCGCGCAGTGCGGCCAGGTCATGCTGGCCATCATCCGGCTGCCCCAGCCCGTCATCGCCCGCGTCCACGGGATCGCCGCGGCGGCCGGTTGCCAGCTCGTCGCGACCTGCGACCTCGCGGTGGCCGCGGATGTCGCGCGGTTCGCGGTGTCCGGCATCAACGTGGGCCTCTTTTGCGCCACGCCCTCGGTGGCGCTGGCGCGCAACATGGGACGCAAGCAGGCCATGGAGATGCTGCTCACCGGTGAGTTCATCGACGCGGCCGAGGCCCAACGGCGCGGGCTGGTGAACCGGGTGGTCCCGCCGGACCAGCTCGATGCTGAGGTGAAGCACCTCACCGACTCGATCTGCGGCAAGTCGGCCGCCGCCATCGCCATGGGCAAGCAGGCCTTCTACCGCCAGCTGGAGCTGGGCCTCGAGGGCGCCTACCAGCTCGCCACCGAGACCATGGCCTGCAACATGATGTGCGCCGACGCCGGCGAGGGCATCGATGCCTTCATGCAGAAACGCAAGCCGGAATGGAAGGGGCGCTGAAGCGCGGGACCTCACCCTGGGTCAGCCCCGGCCGGAGCCGCCAGCTCCTCCTGGAGCAGCGGCGTGGCCCGGTGGCGGGGGAACTTCAGGTAGGGAATGACGGCGTCGTTCTTGGAGGCGTCCGTCCCGTCGTAGGTCACGGACACCATCGGCACCCCTGTCGCCCGCTCGATCTGAGGGCCGAGGGCCTCAGTGACGAGGCCGGGGCAGCAGAAGGCGGGGCTGGCGTGGACGAAGAGGGCCAGGTCGGGGTGGGCCTCGAGCACATGGAAGACGTTGAGGAGGTTGTCCATGGTTTCGCCGGTGTGGTGGGAGCTGACGTTGAACTTACCCAGGATCTCCTCCGGTTCGAGGCCCGGTCCCTCCTCCGGCGTGGGACCCAGCAGCCGGCCGAACTCCTCGGTGTACTTCTTTTCCATGAGCTGGACGGTCGTCAGGAGCGAACCTGAAGCCAGGACCCGGAGGTACTTCCCTTCGCGGATCCACTTGCGGAGGTAGAGTCCGGCGGTGGTCTTGATGTACTCGTTGAAGGGCGTGGTGATCACTTCGCCGCCATGCGCCTCGATGGTGCGGACGAGGTCCTGGTTCAGGGTCTCGTTGTCGCGGGCATACAGGTCGCCGAAGATGGCGACCTTGGGCCGGGGCCTGACCTGCTTCGGGATCTCCGCGAACCGGTCGACCACGCGCCGGACGACGTCGAGCTTGGGCAGGTCGTGCAGGAAGGCATACTCGAACAAGATGAGCCCCTCCTCCGCCACCCGGTCGGTCAGGCCCGGCACGGTCTCGTAGGGCCTGATCCGACACCCCAACCGCCGCAACAAGCCGCCGAACATGTGGCAGAAATAGCTGTTGAGGGCGGCCCGGAGGGAGATGTCGATCATGGTGATGTCGCCGGCATAGACCCGGGCCTGCTCGAAACCGCCCCCGTAGCCGGCCACCAGGCTCTGGATCGCCTGGGGGTACATGCCGATGTGGCAGGCGACGGTCGATTTCGACATCCACAGCAGAGTCCTTGCCGGGTCCAGGTCCCAGCGGCGCACATGGTCGACGAAGGTCTGCGCGATGATGTTCAGCGGGATGCACTGGCCGGCGTTCCGCGCCAGGGAGCGGGCGACGGTGTCGGCGTCCTCGGAGATGAGCCTGGCGTCAATGCCCGCATTGGCCAGGTTGGCCACCAGCAGCTTGCAGGTCAGGCGGTCCCAGCAGGGGAACAGGAGGACCTTGCCTTCGAGGTCCCGGGCCAGGGGTGACACCACCGGCCTGCGGGGCGGGGCGGCCTCTGGCGTCGGTCCAGCCGCCCATCGGTGATTGCGGAAGGCGCGCACCGCCGCCTCGATCCGGGTCTCGTAGCCCACGGCGGAGTCGTGATCGTCCAGCTGCAGCACGAGGTAGGGCTTGTGGTGCCCCTCGCAGATCCGCTTGAAGTAGTCGAGGATGCAGGAATCGGGAGCGCACTTGAAGGAGGTGACGAACACGGGGTAGAGCCCGGGGGTCCCGGCCACCACCTGGGTCGCCTCCAGGGCCTTGGCGGCGTAATGCCAGTGCAGGGCCTTCAGCAGGTCGGCGATGGGTTCGACGTCCTGCTCGTCGTAGGTGAGCATGTCCTGGAAGAAGGTCTTCACCCCGAGGGCCGCGAAGATGTCCGGAATCCCCTTGTTCATGGCCGGGGAGAGCGCCACGTAGGGCCGGCCGATCAGCACCACGATGGGGTCTTCGACGTTCGCCGTCTCCTGGGCGAAGACCTTCTTCAGACCTTCGCGCCAGGCGGCATGCACCTCGAGGGCCTTGGCATAGGCCGAGGACACCTCCGAGAATCCCAGATCCTCCCCCAGGACCGGCTTCAGGGCCGAGAGCAGGTTGAGCCGGGTCTGCAGCGTCGTCAGGCCGCGGGCGATCACGGGCGTCACGCATTTCTTCCGGAGTCCGCCGTTCTCCAGGTCCGCGATGAGGGTCACGGCGTACTGGGAGTAGTAGCAGTACTGGCGGCGCAGATCCCCCTGGCGCTCGGTCGATTCGAGGTTCAGGGGCACGAACAGGTGGTCGGCCCGCCGGCCCAGCTCCTCGGCTTGGGCATGCAGGATGGCCATGGGCGCGCAGAACTCGGCCCGCTCGACTTTCTTGCCGGCGGCGATGTGCTCCTTGCGCCCCGGAACGGTCAGGGTGCGCACACCGAGTTCGGCAAAGAACGTCTGCCAGAGGTCGGCTTCTTCGAAGAACTGCAGGCCGGACAGGATGCCCATGGTCAGGTGGCCGCGCTCGGCGGCGAGGTCCGGGGGCCGGGGGACCTTGCGACGGGCCTTCAGGAGGTCGAAGCCGGAGGTGTTCTTCGAGACGTAGTGATCGACGCCGTAGTCGCGGCCGCAGAGGAACCCATAGGCCGCCTTGTCGCCGGCCACGTCCGCCACCAGGATCCGGCAGGCGTTGGCGCACAGGTCGCAGGTCTCCTGGGTGATGGGGATCTGAGCCCGGAAGAGCCCGAGCCCCTTGAACTTCGAGGCCTCCAGAGCCTCCTCGGCCAGCATCAGGGCCACGCCCAGCGCGCCGGTCAGGTGGCAGTAGCGGGACACCCGGATGGGCTTGTCGAGGTTCTGGGCGAAGGCCGCGACCAGGGCCCGGTTCTTGGCGGTGGCGCCCTGGAAGCAGATGTGCTGGCCGATGCTCCCTTCCTGCGCCACCTTCCGCAGGTAGTTCTCCCGCACCGAATGGAGGACCGCCGCCAGGGTCTCGGGCACGCTGTAGCCGCTGGCGATCAGGTGGTTGATGTCCCGCTGCATGAAGACCGTGCAGCGGTCGCTGGACCGGGGGGAGCGCACGGATCCCACCTTCGCTGAAATCTCCGCGAGGGGCGTGTGAAGCCGCCTCGCCTGTTCCTCGATGAAGGTGCCGGTGCCGGCGGCGCAGACGGTGTTCATCACCGCCGAAGTCACCATGCCGTTCTTGAGGGTCGTGAACTTGGCGTCCTGGCCGCCGATCTCGAGGATCGTATCGACCTCCGGGTCCAGGTCGAAGGCGGCCCGGGCATGGGCGGAGATCTCATCGATCACCAGGTCCGCCCCGATGATGGCGGCCATGAACTTGCGACCGGCCCCCGTGGTGCCCACACCGGCGAAGGCCAGCTCAAGGGTCCGGCCGTCGCCCCAGCTCTGGATGGCCTCGAAGAGGGCCTGCGTGGCGAGGAGCGGCCGGCCGGTGGTGCGCGTGTAGAATCCGGCCACCACCTCGCGGGCCTCGTCCAGAAGCACCGCCTTGGTGCTGGTGGAGCCGATGTCCAGGCCCAGGAACAACCGGCTCCGGGTCCCGGGGGGAACCGCGCGGTAGATGTCCACTTCGACCGGCTCGGCCTCCCGGACCACGCGGGGTTCGAACAGGTAGCGCTCGATCCCCCGGAAGTCGGGGTAGTCCGGCAGGTCGCGATCGATCGGACCATGGGCGTAGGTGCGCCCGCCGTGCTCCTCCAGGAGGAGGTCTCCGGGACGGTGGAGGTCCAGCGGCTCCGGGCTCGGCGGGGCCTCGCCGCCGGCACCCGTGATCTGGGCAAGGAGGAGCAGCGCGGCGCCCTGGGCTCCGTAGACGTGCGCCCAGGGGTCCACCACCAGATCGCTGCCGATCAGGGCCGTGAGATGCCGCACCACCGCGGCGTTCTGGGCGACCCCGCCAGCCAGCACGATGGGGGTGGGCACCGCGCCCCCGGAAAAGAGCGCATCCACGACCGTGGCCGCCAGACCCTGGCAGAGCCCGTCACAGATGGACTCCCTGGAGTAGCCCTGCTGCTGGGCGTGGGTCACGTCCGTCTTGGCGAACACGGCACACCGCGAGGCGATCCTGGGCGGCGGGCGGTCCGAGCGCTCGGCGGCCGCGCCGAGGGCCGCGCTGCCATGCAGGCCCAGGTTCTCGGCCTGCTCGTCCAGGAAGCTCCCGGTGCCCGCGGCGCAGGAGCTGTTGCCGTGGGCATCGCGGTACTCGTGGTTCTCGTCGAAGGTGATGAGTCCGAAGTGCTCGCCGCCGATGTAGAGGACGGCGCCCAGGTCCGGATGGAGATGCTGGGCGGCGGCCATGACCGCCAGCCGGTCATCGAAGCGGCCGCTGGACCGGATGCGCGCCGGCGTGGACCCCGTGGTGGCGACCCATCCGATCTCGGACAGGTCCACGTCTGCCAGCAGGTCGACGACGCTTTGGGCGATGTGGCCGTGGTGGGGACCATGGCCGCGGTGCAGGACCTGGCGGTCCCGGTCCAGGACCACCAGGGAGGTCGAGACCGACCCGATGTCCAGGGCGAGGATCGCTTTCCCCAGGGCCATGGGAACCACCCCGTAACGATGACTAACAGGTCAAGAATAGGTTCCCGGCCTCGGCCCGCTCGGATTTCCTTTCGACGGCCCGATGACCATAGATCCCGGGGCAACGCTCGCGTTGCCCCGGGGGAAGGGACCGGCCTCCCCACATTGGTCCTGTCATTTCCGGGCCCGCACACTAGGATTTCTGCATGAAGCTCCGGGACACCATGATCCGGCGCCGGAAGCTGGTCCCATCCATGTTGACGGCGCTGCTGCTGGCCTCGGCCTGCACCCGCGCCCCGCGCCCCCTGCCCGAATCGCCCCCGAGGACGGCGCCGGCCAAGGCCCTGCCGCGGCTGGGCTACACGCTTCAGGCTGGGGCTTTCACGAAGGTGGAAAACGCGGCCCGGTTTTCCGAATCCCTTCAGGCCCAGGGGCTGGAGGCGGCCTACTACGCCTCCGGGGACGGCTTCTATCGAGTCCGCTTCGGGGACTTCGCCACCCAGGAGAAGGCCCGGGCGCGAGGGGAGGCCCTGAAAAAGGCGGGGGTCATCGAGGCCTTTTGGGTCGTGGCGCCGGACGGATCCGCTTCCGGGGCCCTGGGGCGGTCCCAGTTCCATCCCTCGGACGAACGGGGCCTGCGGGCCAGCCTGGTGGATACGGCCAAGGGCTACCTGGGCGTTCCGTACCTCTTCGGAGGCACCACGGAGCGGGGCTTTGACTGCAGCGGACTCACCGGGGCCGTCTACCGGCTAAACGGAATGCGGCTGCCCCGCTCCTCCCAGGCCCAGTTCGAGGCGGGCAGCCCCGTGGGCCTGGCGGCGGCCCGGGCCGGAGACCTGCTCTTCTTTTCCACTCGAGGAGGGGGCCGCGTGAGCCATGTGGGGCTGTACCTGGGGCAGGGGGCCTTCATCCACGCTCCCCGGCCCGGCCAGGGCATCCGGCAGGATGATCTGGCGGAGCCTTACTTCAAGAAGACCTTCGTGGGGGCCCGCAGCTATCTTTGAGCCGGCTTCCAGAGCCGCCAGAACGGCCTGAGAATTGACGAATTGACGAGTCATGAATTGAGACTCATATTCGAATTTCGGTTCCAGGTCTCATGGAATCTCTGTGAGGAGGTGTTCGCATGGCCACCTATTCCTATGGCGCATGCATCGACCAGGCCTACAGGGTCAACTGGAAGATCAAGGACGTGTTGGGGACCGTGGACTTTGACCTGGCCCGCCCCTGGCTCCCCGCGGACCTCTCCGGCAGTGGGGGCCTCTTTTGCCTGAGCCCGGAGGAGAAGCGGAAGCTGACCCATGTGGAGATGGGGGCCTATGCCCACCTGGTGGGTTTCCTGGAGACCTTCATCGCCCCCCTGATGGTGGACCTGGCCCTGGATTCCGAGGAGGAGGATCGGCAGGCCTTCGAGGCCCTCACGAACTTCGCGTCAGAAGAAGTCAAGCACATGCACCTCTTTCGGGAAGTCAGTCGAAGGGTGGATGCAGCGCTCGGCTTTCCCCTGAAGCTTATCGGGGGTCAGGGCGAGGTCACCCGGGCCGTGCTGAGCCGGAACAAGGGGGCCGTGCTGCTGCTGACGGCTGCCATCGAATGGTTCACCCAGCAGCACTACGTCAGTTCCATGAACCACGCCGATGACCTGGATCCCCTGACCCGGGAGGTTTTCCGCTGCCATTGGATGGAGGAGGCCCAGCATGCCCGGCTGGACCAGCTCGAGGGCCTGCGGCTCTTCAAGGACATGACGGTCATCGAGCGAGAGGAGGCCGTGGAAGACCTGGTCTGGCTGCTGGCCGCCGTGGACGATCTGCTGGAGCGGCAGACCCTGCTCGACGGCCTGAATCTGGAGAGGTACCTGGGGCGCACGTTCACAGATGGGGAACGTGGGGAGATCCTGGAGGGCTTGCTGAAGGCGAAGCGTCACTGCTTCCTCGAGAGTGGGGTCAGCCACCCCAATTTTCTGGAACTCTTCCTATCGGTGACCACCCCGTCTCAGCGGGCGCGGGTCCAGGGGGCGGTCGGCCTCCTGGTGCAGAAGCGTCCTGCCCCGTGGGCCTCCCCGGACTGACCCTTTTCCCCGGGGCGGAGCCATTATTTGCCCTTTCCGTCGATTTTTTGAATATCGGGGGCAGAAAGATCCTACACTGGCAGTTGCCCGTCTGTTGTGCGGGCAGAAAAAAGCGCTGCTGCCTCGCCTGGAAGGGACATCGCATTCATATCCAGGACGAAGAAAGCAGGAAATCATCATGGCTCAAGGTACTGTCAAGTGGTTCAACGCCGAAAAGGGTTTCGGATTCATCACCCCCGATGAGGGTGGCGCCGATCTTTTCGTTCATCATTCCGCGATCGAGACCACGGGTTTCCGGACCCTGGACGAGAATCAGCGCGTCAGCTTCAACGTGGGACAGGGCCAGAAGGGCCCCCAGGCGACCAACGTCACCAAGATCTAGTCCCTGCCGTTGCACTCAAGCCGGCCTCCCTCGGGAGGCCGGCTTCGTTTTGGCATCCCTTTGGCGGTAGTCCCCCTGTCCCAGCCGCTGGCTGGGCGAGAGGTGCCCAATGGATCCTGGATACTATGTCGCCGCCGGCAGCCTGAAGGCCCGTTCCTTCGAGCTGGACGTGGTGGCAAACAACCTGGCGAACGCCTCCACGGTGAGCTACAAGCCCGACCAGCCGTTCTTTGCCGTGTTCAACAAGGCCGCGGGCAGCGGCCGGCAACTCCCCCTGAGCGGCTATCTGAATGATGGCGTGGTGTTCGCGGAGACCGGCGTGGTCACCGAACAGGGCTCCCTGAAGGCCACGGGCCGGTCCCTGGATGTGGCCATCCAAGGCAACGCCTTCCTGTCGGTCCAGACCGCCGCCGGAAACCGGGTCACCCGGGACGGTCGGCTCCAGCTGGGGCTGGATGGGCAGCTGGAGGCCATGGACGGCAGTCCGGTACTCGGCAAAAATGGCCAGCCCATCAAGGCGGATTCCAAGAACGGAACCATCTCCATTTCCGCCGATGGCACGGTCCTGCAGCAGAACGCGACGCTGGGCCAATTGGACCTGAAGGCCTACGAGAAGCCGGGCGCCTTGAAGCGCATGGGCGCCCTGCGCTTTGACCCCACGGGCGCCACCGAGGCCCCCGTGAAGGCCACCGTCGCCCAGGGTCACCTGGAGGAGAGCTCGGTGGACTCGGCCTCGACCATGATCGAGATGATCCGCTTGAACCGGCTCTATGAAATGAGCATGAAGGTGGCCTCGACCCTGACCAACGATCTCGACGAGCGGTCCATCACCACCGTCGCGGGAACCAGTTGACCGGCATGGCTTTGTTTGCAGTTTTGCCTCTTTCGTCTTCAGTCTTCAGTCAATCAATCCGGAGGTTCTTATGATGCGAGCGTTGTGGTCGGCGGCGGCGGGCATGAATGTCCAGCAGATGAACATGGACACCATCTCCAACAATCTGGCGAACGTGAACACCACGGGCTACAAGTCGGCCCGCGCGCAGTTCCAGGATCTGCTCTACCAGACGGTGAACCTGGCGGGAACGAGTTCCAGCAGCACCACCACGATCCCCTCGGGCATCCAGATCGGCCACGGCGCCCGGCTCCAGGCCCTCCAGCACCAGTACAGCACGGGCAACCTGAACCAGACGGGCAACCAGTTCGACATGGCCATCCAGGGCGACGGCTTCTTCCAGGTCACCCAGGCCGACGGCACCTTCGCCTACACCCGGGACGGCAGCTTCACCACGGACCAGAACGGCGCCATGGTCAACGCCGCGGGCGCCATGCTGAACCCGCAGATCACCATTCCCCAGGACACCCTGAGCGTGACGATCGCGCAGGACGGCACGGTGAGCGTCACCCAGACGGGCCAGACCCAGCCCACCGTCGTGGGCCAGATCACCCTCACCCACTTCGTCAATCCCACGGGCCTGAACCAGATCGGCAACAACCTGCTGCAGCCCACCCTGGCCAGTGGCGATGCCATCGTCGGGGTGCCCGGGACGAACGGCCTGGGCACCATCGCGCAGGGCTCCCTCGAAGTCTCCAATGTGGATGTGGCCACGGAAATGGTGAACATGATCATCGGCCAGCGGGCCTATGAGGCGAATTCGAAGACCATCCAGACCGTGGACACCATGCTCAGCCTCGTGAACAACCTCAAGCGCTCGTAACATGAGAATCGCCGCCCTGCTCCTCCTCCCCGGGGTGCTTGTCGCCCAGGCGCTGGCGCCTCAGCCCGAACGGAGGCCCGACGCACCCCCCGCGAGCCACGAACCGGCGCCGGTGGAACTGGGCGCCGAGCACCCGCTGGACGCGGCCCAGTCGCCGGGGCTGGTGACCGAGCGCATGGCGGACGTGGCCCTGGCCTACGCCAACCAGGAGGCGTCGAAGCTCGGCGGCGAGTACTCCATCAAATTGGCCCAGCCGCCGAGGGCGCCCCGGACCCTCCCGGGCACCCTCAGCTTCGAGGCCTCCCACCTGAGCAAGAATGAGCCCCTGGGCCGTTTCTTCGTGGTGTTGACCATCAAAGTGAATGGCGAAAGCGTGGGAATGACCCGAGTGGACCTGGAGGGCAGCTGGGTGGGCACGGTGCTTCGCGCCAAGGGCAGCCTGAACCGCCTGACCGAGTTGACCGCCGACAAGGTGGACCCCAGCCCCTTCACCGGAGTGCCGCCGGCGGGGTTTCTGACGGCCATTCCCGAGGGCCAGCGGATGATGCGCTCGGTGCCTTCGGGGAAGATCCTGACCCGGGGGGATTTGGAGGCCATCCCCCTGGTGCAGCCGGGCGATAAGGTCCGTCTGACGATGACCCGGGAGACGCTGACCATCAGCCTCGACACCACGGCCCTCACCCGGGCGGGCCTGGGGGACCGGGTGCGCCTGATGACCCAGGGGGGCCGGAAGCCGCTCACGGCCATCGTGATGGGACCGGGCGAGGCACGCATCCAGTAGGTCGGGGCTGGCGTTTCTTTCCTTGGCCGGGCCGGGATTCGACCGTATTCTGGAGCCTTGCGCAAGGAGGAGCCCATGGCTCAAGAGGGTCACGAACACGGACCGGACTGCAACCACGATCATGATGATTCCTTCGAGATCGAAGTCGTCGAGCTTGAGGACGAGAACGGGGAGAAGGAAGAGTTTGCGATCCTGGAAGAGCTCGAGTTCGAGGGCCGCAACTTCGCCATCCTCGCGCCCCTGGCCGAACTGCAGGCCCAGGAAGAGGGCACGGCCGATCCCGAGGAGGGCCTGAGCCTGGAGATCTTCGAGGTGAAGGACGACATGTTCACCCCCCTGGAGGACGAAGAGCTGGCCGAGCGGCTCATGAAGCACCTCGACGAGCAGGAGGCCAAGCTCAAGGCCGAGGAAGAAAAGGACTGACCCGCCCCCCGGCGGTGCGCGAAGGCCCCCGTCCTGGGGGCCTTCGACGTTTTCCCCGTGTCGTTACAGGGAGTTGGCCTGGAGGCGGCGGGATTTCTGGAAGAATGGGGCGGGGGACCCCCATGAAGCACCAGAAGGCCATCGCCCTCGTGGCTCACGACAACCGCAAACGGGACCTCATCGAGTGGGTCTCCTGGAACCACGCCATCCTGGCCGAGCACAAGCTCGTCTGCACGGGCACCACGGGGCGGCTGGTG
The DNA here is from genome assembly GCA_031292655.1 of Geothrix sp. Taxonomy (GTDB): domain Bacteria; phylum Acidobacteriota; class Holophagae; order Holophagales; family Holophagaceae; genus Geothrix. The sequence goes on along the minus strand of JARLGO010000035.1, from coordinate 203 downwards.
GAAGAGGCCCTGGCCAGGAAGGCGGAGGAGGCGGAGGACACCCCGCCCACCCCCCCCATCCGAAAGCTCAAGTCCGGGCCCCTGGGTGGGGATCAGCAGCTCGGGGCCCTGATTTCGGAGGGCCAGATCGATGTGGTGATCTTCTTCTGGGATCCCATGGAGCCCCATCCCCACGATGTGGACGTGAAGGCCCTCCTGCGCAT
>JARLGO010000249.1 GCA_031292655.1 Geothrix sp. | reverse complement strand
TGACCCTGCTTCCCGTGGGACACGCGAAGCCCTGAAGCTACCGCTGCGCCCCCAGGTAGAGCAGCAGCCCCGCGAGGGTGAGGGCCAGGCCGCTCCAGCCCAGGGTCGAGGGCAGGGCGCCGCCCAGCAGCCAGACTTCTCCGGCCAGGGAGAACACCACCTCCAGGGCCTGGGTGCAGTCCGCCGCCGCCAGCTGCGCCGGCGAGACGGCCAGGTGGCGGGCATAGAGGAACAGGCTGGTGGCGATGACGCCGGAGGAGAGGGCCACGAGGGCGGTGTTCAGGACCTGGCCACCGGTGGGCGGTGGCGGCAGGAGGAAGGCCGCCAGGACCAGCCACAGGGGCAGGGAGCCCAGGGACAGCAACAGGACACGGGCGAAGGGATCGTCCAGCGCGGGGTCGGCGATGCGGGGCAGGCGGCGGTGGGTTCCGGCCCGGGCCTCCCACAGCAGCTGGTTGCCGAGGGGATAGGCGAAGGCGGCGATCAGCACCGGCAGGGCCGCCAGCAGCACCGCGCCCATCGAGGTCTGGCGCGCGTGCTCCAGGTTCACCAGCACGACGCCGCCGAAGACCACCGCCGTGAGGATCAGGGCGCGCATGGGCACGCGGTGGCCGAACAGGCGCAGCACCAGGGGGGTGCACAGGATGGTGGTCTGCCAGGTGGTGGCGATCATCCAGCCGGGCGCGAAGGCGCTGGCGAAGGAGAGCAGGGCGTAGAACACGCCGAAGCCGATGCTGCCCGTGAGACTCCAGAACAGCCAGTGGCCCGCGAACAGCCGAAAGACGCCCGCCAGGGCGCGGCCGCGCCCCAGCAGGAGGTAGCCGCCGCACAGCAGGCCGATCATCCAGGCGTAGCGCAGGGCCGCCGTCCAGAACCAGTGTCCGCCCCCCAGGCTCATGGCGCGGTTGAGGACGAAGGTGGTGCTGAAGAACAGGGCGGCCAGGGCGCCGGCGATCATGAGCTTCAAGGGGCATCCTAATGAGGGTCGCAGGCCCCATTTGCGCAGGTCGGGCGCCAGGACGCAATGCCATGGGGTTTTGCTATGAGCTCTCAGTGCCCGCTGTCCCCCGCCAGCTTGCGGGCCAGCTCGCCCACCACGGTCTTGGCGTCGCCGAAGAGCATGAAGGTCTTGTCCAGGAAGTAGAGCTCATTGTCGATGCCGGCGAAGCCAGGGTTCTTGGAGCGCTTGATGGCGTAGATGGTCTTGGCCTTGTCGGCATCGATGATGGGCATGCCGTAGATGGGGCTCCCCTTGTCGGTGCGAGCCGCCGGGTTCACCACGTCGTTGGCGCCCAGGATCAGGGCCACGTCAGTCTGGGGCAGGTCGCCGTTGATCTCGTCCATCTCCACCAGGTCGGTGTAGGGGATCTCGGCCTCGGCCAGGAGCACGTTCATGTGACCCGGCATGCGTCCCGCGACGGGGTGGATGGCGAACTTCACCGTGATGCCCCGCTTCTTCAGCAGGTCGTAGAGCTCGCGGACCTTGTGCTGGGCCTGGGCCACGGCCATGCCGTAGCCGGGCACGATGACCACCAGGTCCGCCTGCTCCAGGACCTGGGCCGCGCTCTCGATGGTGTCCTCCTTGTAGACCTTCTGCTCGCCGTCCGCGGCCTTCACCTGGGCTTGGCCGAAGGCGCCAAACAGCACGTTGAAGAAGGAGCGGTTCATGGCCTTGCACATGATGATGGAGAGGATCAGGCCCGAGCTGCCGTCCAGGGCGCCGGCGGTGATGAGCAGCTTGTTGTTCAGCACGAAGCCCATGGCCACCGCCGAAAGGCCCGCATAGGCGTTGAGGATGGAAATCACCGTGGGCATGTCTGCGCCGCCGATGGGGAGGATCAGCAGCACGCCGAAAGCCAGGGACAGCATGATGACGCCGCCGAAGGCGTAGGGCGCCCAGGGGGCCAGCGGGTGCAGCACCAGGGCCACGCCCAGGGCCAGGGCCAGGGCGAACAGCCCGAGGTTGCTCACGTTCTGCAGCGGGTAGGTGACCGGCCGCTGGGGGATCCACGTCACTTCCTGCAGCTTGCCCGCCGCCAGGAGGGAACCCGTGAAGGTGAGGAAGCCCAGGAGGATCTCCGCCACCAGGGCCACCACGATGAAGGGGGCCAGGGCCGCCCCGTTGCCCTGCCCGTAGTAGAGGAAGAACTTGGCCGTGCCCACCAGGCCCGCCGCCAGGCCGCCGAAGGCGTGGGACAGGGCCGTCCGCTGGGGCACGGCCGTGAGGGGCACCTGGGCCAGCGGGTAGCCCACGGCCGCGCCCAGGGCGAAAGCGCCGAGGATCCACCAGTAGTGGGTGCCGCCGGTGGCGAGGACGCCCATCAGGGTGCCGGCCACCGCCAGCGCCATGGCCGCCACGCCGGAGAACACGCCCTTGCGGGCCGTCTCCGGATCGCTCATCCAGCGCAGGGAC
>JARLGO010000248.1 GCA_031292655.1 Geothrix sp. | reverse complement strand
CGGGCTCAGCACCGCCGGGGAGCTGATCCTGATCGACGAGGCCCTCACGCCCGACAGCAGCCGCTACTGGCTGGCGGACAGCTGGGCCCCCGGGAAGAACCCGCCCAGCCTCGACAAGCAGTTCCTCCGGGACTACCTGGAGACGCTGGAGGGCTGGGACAAGCAGCCCCCGGCCCCCCACCTCCCGCCCGCGATCGTCCAAGGCATCAGGGCGCGGTACCTCGATCTTGCGGGCCGCTTCGGGATCCCCGTATAGGGATGCTTTTCAGGCCCTCTGGATCGCCCGAGGCGCCCAGGTGCAGGTTGGCGGGATCCAGCCAGTTCCGCAGGTTCGCGTTCAGCGCATCGAGGGACATCGCCCGCATGGGCTCCTCGGTCCCGCCCCGCCCGAGGACCTCGGCCAGGGCCCTGGCCATCTGGGCCTCGGGATGCAGGGAATCCAAGCTGCGGCGGGCCAGCCAGGCGGTCCGGGCGGAATCCAGCTCGGCCTGCGTGAATCCGCGTTGCCGGAGGACCTCCAGCCGCCGAAGCAGCAGGAACCAGATGACGGAGCCGGAGGTGTCCCCGCCGCCATCCAGGGTGGCCACCAAACCGTCCTCCTCCATCGCCACCCGGACCGGGGCGAGGCTCGGGTCCCCGGGAACCAGGAGGCACAGCAACTCGGCGGCTTCCGGGGCGAGGTCGCCCGGCCGGGGGGCCAGGGCCTGGACTCGAATGCCCGCTCCGGGCGCCGCAATGCGCGGCCCCTCCAGGGGGAGCGACGGGGCCGGCGCCGGTGCCGAAGGAGGGCGCCCCGGCGGGGCGGCCTGGGTCGCCCAGGAGCCCAGATTCAGCAGCACCAGACGCTTGGCCTGTTCCAGCCCGAGGTCCCCGTGGAGGATCAGGATCGCCCGGTCCGGCCGGAACGCCCGGGCGCGGAAGGCGAGAAGGTCCTGCAGCGTCATGGTCTTCAGGCTGTCCGGGGTGGGCCTGGAGCGGAGGTCCCGGGTCAGGCCTTGCCGCAGCCGCCGGTGGGGCGAGGCCTCCGGGTGTTCCAGCTGCTGCTGAAAGGCCTGCCGCTCAGCCTCCAGGAGCGTGGGGTCGAACAGCGGGCGCAGCAGGCGATCCGCCAGCAGCCCCATGGCCCGGTCCTGGTCCCGGCTGCGGGCCACCAGCTCCCAGGTGAATCCCCCGGCCTCCAGGGAGGACCTCAGCTGGATGCCGGCATCCGCCAGGATCCGATCCAGGTCCCCGGCCTTCAGATCTGCCGTTTCCGCGCCGTCGAGGAGGCGGTGGAACAGCAGGGGGAGGCCCTGGCGGTCCGCCGGTGTGTCGCCGGATTCGACTCGCAGGTAGAGGCGCGCCCGCACCAGGGGATGCTCATGGTCCTCCAGGTGCACCACCCGCAGCCCGTTCGGCAGCGTGAAGCTCTGGGGCCTGGGCTGGGCCTGGAGGACCAGGGCCGGGGCCAGGCAGAGCCAGGGCAGGCCCCTCACTTCTTCTCCGGGGCGAGCTGGGCCTTCAGCAGCTTCAGGGTGTGAAGGCGCTCTTCGGAGCTCAGCATGCGCAGCTGCCGGATCCCTTCGGACACCAGGTGCTCGCGCTGAGCGGGGTCGGCGATGTGGGCGGCGGCGAGGGCCTTGAGCACCTGGGCCAGGTCCACTTCAATCGGATCCTGGCTCGCGCCGAGGGTGGGCTCGAGGAGGACCGAGGTGCGGTGGCTCGGCTGCAACCAGGTCCGCGCCGCCGCCTGGACGGCTTCCGGGGCCAGGGCGCGCAGGCGCTGGATGTCTTGTTCCGCCAGCCGCCAGTCGCCCCCTTGAGCCCAGGCCATCCCGAGGGACCGGGCCAGGGCCGCGGGTTCGTCCTCCATGCGGAGCTGATCGGCTTCCAACTGAGCGAGGGCCCGGAGCCATTCGTCCTGGGGGATGGGGTCCTGCTGGAGGCGGAGGATCTCGCTCTGCAGGGCCCCCTCGACCTCCGCCAGGCTGTGCCCCGGGCTGGGCCACAGGTCGGCCACCAGCAGACCGGGAAACCGGCCGCCGGGCACGTCCAGGTTCAGCCCCGCCTGCCGGACCAGGGCCTTCTGGCGCACCAGCCGGGTCTGGAGGCGCCCGGTCTGGCCCCCGGCCAGCACCTGGACCGCCATGCGCAAGGCCAGGTGATCGGGATGCTGGCGGGAGGGGATCCGCCAGCCCGTGAGGAGCCGCGGAGCCGATCCCAGCTCGGCCTGCACCCTCCGGTCGCCGAGATCGGCCGCGATCTCGGGCAGGAGCACGGCTTCCTCATCGGGGGGGACGGGCAGGGACCCCAGGTGGCGTTCCACCAGGGGCAGGACCCTGTCCATGCTGAAACTGCCCACGAGGATGACCGTCAGCCGGTCCGGACTCAGGGCGCGGCGGGCATAGGCCCGGAGGTCCGACCAGCGGAGGGCCTCGAGCGAGGGCAGGTAGTCCAGGAGGTCCCGGCCATAGGGGTGTCCGGGCAGGGCGGCGCCGCAAAGCAGGGTCGTGCCCTGGGCCCCCTGCGAGCGGAGGTCGGCGATGAGGGCGGTCCGGGCCTGGGAGAAGCGGCTGAGCTGAAGGGTCCGGAGCCGCTGGGCCTCGGTGGCGCACCAGAACTCGAAGGCTTCCTGGGGGAGTTCCGTCTGGGCCAGCAGGGCATCGGCGCTGGCTTCCGCCGTCTGGCGCCCACCCCGGGCCACGTAGAGATCCGCCAGGGGCGAGGGAGAAAACAGCGCCTTCAGGCGCGATTGGATGGAGTCGAGGCTGGCCTCCAGGGCGGGCACCTGGGTGGGAGCGGCGGGGTCCCGCTTCAACCGGAGGCGCTCCAGGCGGAGGGATTCCAGCAGCCCCTCCTCCTGCTTGAGCAGGGTCTCCAGGTCGGACCGATCCTTCCCGGGCGCCAGATCCTCGGGCCAGGTGCTTCCGTACAGGGCGCGGGCCAGCAGGTCCGTGGCTCCGGCGGCCGAGGTGGGCTCCTCGGCCCGGCCGCCCTGGAAGACCAGGGTGCCGCTGAAGGCCGACAGGCCCCGCCGCTCCACCAGCAGTAGGCGGGCGCCGTTGGCCAGGCGGCGCTCCTGCACCTCGGTCAGACGCGGATCCTGGCCGAGGAGCGCGAGGGCGGTGGCGAAGAGGGAAACCAGCAGACGCATGGGCCCCAGAGTACTACCTCGCAGCCCTACTTCACCCGGATGCTGCCATTGGTGGTTTCGAGGTGGATCGGCTGACTGCGTCCCGGCACCTTCACGTGGGCGCTGTGCTTGGTCAGCTCGATCATCTGGGCGCCGGCGACCTTGATGTCCATGGACCCGTTGCTGTTTTCCGCCACCAGGTCACCCGTGGCCTTGCCCAGCTCCACTTCGATGCCGCCATTGGTGGATTCGAGGTAGATGCCCTCGCCCCAGCCGTCGAGGTTGCGGGCGCGGATCGTGCCGTTGGTGGTCTCCAGGCGGACCCCGCCGTCGATGTCTTCGAGAATGATGCGGCCATTGGTGGTGTTGCCCTTGATGCGGGCCGCCAGGCCGCGGGCCTCGATGGAGCCGTTGGTGGTCTCGGCCTGCACCTCGCCGCGCACATGGCTGACGAGGATGCTCCCATTGGTGGACTCGCAGCGGGCGTATCCGTCCAGGTTCTCCACCGCGACCGTGCCGTTGGTGGTGCGGAAGAACCCCAGGAGCTTCCGGGGGACCTGCAGGGTCATCTCGCAGCGGGGGCTGATGTAGAGGCCGAAGCTCCAGGAGGGCTGCTGGAAGACCGCCTCGATGTCGAGATCCGGGCCCTTCCGCTGGAGGATGAGCTCCACGCGCCGTTTTTCACTGTCCCGGATCTGCGCCGTGAGGGCGACCTCCTCCCGGTCCCAGCCCGTCACGCGGATGCCGCCATTGCGGTTCTTCACCCAGAGCTTCGACCCCGAGGCCAGCTTCTCGGTCCGCTGCTCCATGCGCGCTCCGGAAGGCACGTCCACCCCGACCATGGGGGTGGGGGGCGCCGGCGGGGCAGGAGGCGGAGGCGGGGCCTGGGCCAGCAGGAGGCTCCCGGCCAAGAACAGGGGGATCCAGCGGCTGGAAACGGTCATGGGGAACTCCCGCGTGAGGGATGGCCGGGTCGAGCCCGGCCAGAGATGTCCACGGTCAAGAGCCCGCGGCGTTTAGTCACGATACCCTGGGAGGTCCCCCGGGAGCTTCGCCATGCCTGCCTACATCCTGTCCGCCACCCGCACCGCCGTCGGCACCTTTGGCGGGGCCCTCAAACCCCTGAACGCGGTCCAGTTGGGTGCCCTGGCCATCGCCGAGGCCCTGACCCGGGCCGGGGTCGAGGCCGCGGCCGTGGGCGACGTCGTCCTGGGCAACGTGCTCCAGGCCGGCAGCGGCCAGAACGTGGCCCGGTTGGCGGCGCTGAAGGCGGGGCTGCCCCATGCCACGCCGGCCCACACGCCCAACCAGGTCTGCGGTTCGGGCCTCAAGGCCGTGGCCCTGGGCGCCCAGTCGATCCTGATGGGCGACGCGGAACTGGTGGTGGCCGGGGGCACCGAAAGCATGTCCAACGCCCCCTACCTGCTGCCGGCCGCCCGCTGGGGCGCCCGCATGGGGAATGCCCAGCTCATCGACAGCATGATCCAGGACGGCCTCTGGTGCGGCCATGGGGATACCCACATGGGCATCACCGCCGAGAACATCGCCGCCAAGCACGGCCTCACCCGCGAGGCCCAGGACGCCTTTGCCCTCCAGAGCCAGACGAAGGCCGCCGCCGCCCAGGCCGCCGGGGCCTTCGACCGGGAGGTCTTCACCGTGACCCTGGCCGGCAAGAAGGGCGACCTGAGTTTCCACCGCGACGAGTACATCAAGGCGGACGCCACCGCCGAGGGCCTGGCCAAGCTCAAGCCGGCCTTCAAGAAGGACGGCTCCGTGACCGCCGGCAACGCCAGCGGCATCAACGATGGCGCCGCGGCCCTGGTGCTGGCCTCCGAGGCCGCCGCGAAGGCCCACCGGCCCCTCGCCCGCATCCTCGGCTTCGCCCAGGTCGGCGTGGATCCCGCCACCATGGGCCTCGGCCCCGTGCCCGCCATCCAGAAGCTGCTGGCGAAGACCGGCGTGAGGCTGGCCGACATCGACCTCTTCGAGCTGAACGAGGCCTTTGCTGCGCAAAGCCTGGGGGTGCTGGCGGAGCTGCCGGAGATCGATCCCTCCAAGGTCAACCTGCGCGGCGGCGCCATCGCCATCGGCCACCCCATCGGGGCCAGCGGCACCCGCATCCTGGTCACCCTCCTGCACCTGCTCCAGGACCAGGACAAGAAGCTGGGCCTGGCGGCCCTTTGCGTGGGCGGCGGCCAGGGCGTGGCCATGCTGGTGGAAAGGCTGTAGTCCACAGATTCACACCGGGAACTGCTTTAAAAAATCTGTGAAAATCTGTGCAATCTGTGGATCAAAGGATTTTTCGTGATCACCCTCACCCACGTCGGCAAGCAGTACGACCGCATCCACACCGCCCTGGCGGATGTGAGCTTCGCCATCGACGCCGGGGAGTTCGTGTTCCTCACGGGGCCCAGCGGAGCGGGGAAATCCACCCTGCTGAAGCTGCTCTTCCGGGAGCAGGTCCCCAGCAGCGGCGACATCCAGATGGCGGGGCACCGCCTCGCCTCCATGCCCGAGGCGGAGATCCCCCTCCTGCGCCGCAAGCTGGGCGTGGTGTTCCAGGACTTCAAGCTCATCCGCAGCCGCACCATCTTCGAGAACGTGGCCTTCGTCCTCAAGGTGCTGGGCGTGAGTGCCGCCGAGCAGAAGCAGCGCACCTTCCGGGCCCTGAAGATGGTGGGCCTCCAGCACAAGCTGAGCAGCTACCCCCTGCAGCTGTCCGGCGGCGAGCAGCAGCGCGTGGCCATCGCCCGGGCTCTGGTGAACGACCCCCTGGTCCTGCTGGCGGACGAGCCCACGGGCAACCTGGATCCGGACCTGGCCCAGGAGATCATGACCCTCTTCGAGCGTATCAACGGCCAGGGCACCACGGTCATCGTGGCCACCCACGACCGCAGCCTCATCCAGCGCATGAAGAAGCGCGTCATCGGCCTGGACCACGGCCGCATCGCCTTCGACCAGCCCGCCCCCACGAGCCTCGTGACGGTGTGAATCCGGGAAGCCGTTCAAGTCCCCGGCCGGACGGGAGGCTCTGGCGGCCTGGCTCCGATTTCCGACTGATCGTCACAGCAAAAATGCCGCACCATCGACAATGAAATGGGCGAGCATGTTGATCCACAGGTTGCGCCGCCACAGATACAGCAGTGTCAGAATCGCACCTGCGAGACCGGCAATGAACACGTGGTGCCAGCCCCAGAAGCCGACATGATCAAGCGTAAACACCAGGCATGACACGATGCCTGCAATGCTGCGACTTCCTGTGAGTTGCTGGATCCGTTCGATGGCATAACCCCGGAACAGGATTTCCTCGGAGACGGCAGCGCGCACTACGATCAGCAAGCTGAGCCAGTAAGGCATGACCGCAACCTGATTGATCTGCTGTTGCTCATTCCAGTGCAACAGCGGAAACAGGACGTAGTAAATCAGTCCAAGCGCGACCAGAATCAAGACGCCGGTCAGCACGCCGATGACGCCGTCCCTGACCCCGGGCATCCGAAAACCGATCGACGACAATGGCTTGCGTTCCACCATGCCGACATACAGCAGCATGAGCGCTACCCAGCTCCAGATAATCAGCTCGTAAGCGACCATGTGTGCCAGATTTGCAAACTGATCGATCCAGGCTCCGATGGGCAGACTGAAAAAGCCGAGCGCCAGTATCAGTCCGACCAGAAGGAGGTGCTTCTCGCGTCCCGCCATGAAACGCTGTTTCTCAATCTGTGTATGCATTGCCGTTATCCCCGCTAATCAAGAGTCAACCAGCCGCGGTTGCGGCGCGTGCCTTGAGAACAATGTCAATGAATGTATCCAGTGCCTGTGTGGTGCGCTTGCGGTCGCCGGTGCTCATCAATTCCAGAAACAAGCCATCGAATACCGCACCCAGCAGGGTCGACATTGCCGGATTGCGCTCATTGGGTGGTAATGCGTTCTGGATGAGTTCGAGCCAGTTCACCGAATTGCGCTTGAGGTACTTCGCATAGACGGCTGGGTTCTGAACAGCCAGGATCTGCAGCTCATAAAAGAGCCTTAGATAAGGAAGTTGCTTGCGTGAGGTCGCCCATTTCCAGAAGGTCATGACCAACGGTTCGCCATGGGGCCTAGCGGGTGCATCGGTCATGGCGGCGAAAGAACCGCGCAAGCGGGCCTGCATGGCCGCCAGCACCTCGGCCAGCAGGCCCTCTTTCGACTCGAAGTGATAAATCAGGAGGCGCGCGCTGGTACCAATTTCAGTAGCCAACGGCCTCAACGACAGGCCCGCCAGCCCGTGCGCGAGCAGGTAATCGATCGCTGCATCCACCAGTTGCTGTTTTCGGGGCTCCATGTAACGAACGTTACATGTAACACTCGTTACAGTCAAGAACTCGCCGGATTTTTTTCGACGACACGGAATCTGAATTCCTGAGGAGGGACACTTGATGGAAGTGGAGGTGCATAGGTCTGGCGTCGAGAGCTTGGTTGCCTCGGCTCCCATCTATGCCGACTCTCGGGATATCTGTCTCGCCTCCGCGGGGGAACCCCGATGAAGGCTCTGGATTCTGCTCGTCCTCGGAAATGTCAGTCATGAATGAGGTTTCAATTCCCGGTTTAGATGAGGATCAAGCACTTGTTATCTACCCCGGAGCGCCCCCGAAAAAACCAAACCCCCAGCGTCGGAGCGGGATTCCGGCGACGCCGCGGCTTGCACCCTTAGGCGCGAAGCCTGGAACACGAGATCTGGAGCCCGGGGCCTGTAGACTGGTCTCATGGCCCAGCCCCTCACCGATGCCCGATTCGTCACCTCCGCCTCCGATGTGCGGACGCTGGGGGTGTGCCACGCGGAGGTGGCCTTCGTGGGGCGCAGCAACGTGGGCAAGTCCTCGCTGCTGAACGCTCTGGCCAACCAGAAGCAGCTGGCGCGGGTGTCCAAGACACCGGGCCGGACCCGGCTCATCAACGTGTTCCTCACCGGGCCCGACCGCTGGATCGTGGACCTGCCGGGCTACGGCTTCGCCACGGGCCCCGCCGCCGAACGGGCCACCTGGCAGGCCATGGTGGAGGGCTACCTCACGGGCCGGACCACCCTGCGCATGGTCTTCGTCCTGGTGGACGCCGAGGTGGGCCCCACCAAGCTGGATCACGCCATGATCGACTGGCTGCGGGCGGAGGGACTGCCCCATCGCATCGTGGCCACCAAGGTCGACCAGGTGAAGCCCAGCCGGGCCCTCAAGCAGCGCAAGGACGTGGCCGCGGACCTGGGCCTCCAGGGCGGCGACATCGCCTGGGTGAGCGCCGGGAAGGGCACGGGCATTCCGGAGCTG
>JARLGO010000247.1 GCA_031292655.1 Geothrix sp. | reverse complement strand
GCGGCCTCTTCGGAGCGGAAAAGCGCCCTGGCGTCCTGTCTCCACCGGGGCAGGCGGAGGGCGAAGGCGAGGCCGGCGGCCAGGCAGCCGCCGCCGCCCAGGGCCACGGTGAGGGGGGCGCCCAGGCGGTGGGCGAGGGCGCCGCCGAGGAGGGCACCGATGGGGGCCATGCCCATGAACATCATGGAGTAGACGGACATGACCCGGCCCCGGAGGGCATCGGGAATCATCATCTGGATCATGGTGTTGGTGGAGGCCATCTGCACCATGAGCGTGTAGCCCAGCGGCAGCATGATCAGCACCGAGAGCGGGAAGCTGCGCGACAGCGAGAAGGCGAGGAGGGCCGCGCCGAAACCCATGGCGCAGGCGGCGATCCAATACCCGAGGCCCTTGGGGCCGCGCTTGAGGGCCAGGGTGAGGGCGCCCGCCAGGGCCCCCACGCCGGAGATGCCCATGAGCAGGCCGTAGGCCCTGGCGCCACCGTGCAGGATCTGGTCCGCGAAGATGGGCATCAGCACCGAGTAGGGCATGCCCAGGAGGCTCACGAGGCCGAGGAGGAGCAGGAGGTCCCGGACCGGGTGGGACCTCAGGATGAAGCGGAAGCCCTCGAGGACCGAGCCGGGGCCGGCGGGGGCCCGGCGCGTGTGGGCGGCGTCCAGGCGCATGGCCAGGAGGCCCGCGATGACTGCGAGATAGCTCACGCTGTTGAGAAGGAAGCACCAGCCTTCGCCCACGGTGACCAGCAGGGCGCCGGCCACGGCGGGGCCGATGATGCGGGCCCCGTTGAACATGGAGGAGTTCAGGGCGATGGCGTTCATGAGGTCCGTGCGGTCCACCGTCTGCGCCACGAAGACCTGCCGGGCCGGGATGTCGAAGGCGTTCACCAGCCCCAGCAGCAGCGAGGTGGCGACGATGTGCCAGATGTGGACGTGGCCGCTCAGGGTGAGCAGCGCGAGGATCAGCGTGAGCACCATGGACGTCGACTGGGTGAGGACCACCAGGGTGTGGGCCCTCATGCGATCGGCGGTCATGCCGCCCACGGTGGCCAGGAGGAACACCGGGATCTGCCCGGTGAAGGCCACGAGCCCCAGCATGGAGGCCTGGTGCGTCAGCCGGTAGACCAGCCAGGACTGGGCCACGGTTTGCATCCAGGTGCCGATGAGCGAGATGAGCTGCCCGGAGATGAAGAGGCGGAAGTTGCGGTAGCGCAGCGCGCGCAGGGCGTCCGGAAGGTTGGGCATGGCTCGATTGTATCGGGGCCGGGAGGGCCTCACAGCCCGCGGCCGCGGACCTGCCGGGAACCCCGGGCTTCTAATCGGAGATCGATCCCGGGGTGGCGCCAGTTCTTTCTCTCGGCAGGGGCGGATCTCGGGGGGTCATCCCTTGTGAGGGCCCTCGCCCTGCTTGGCGGCCCGATAGCGGTGGGCCCGGGAGGCCTGGGCCGGCGCTCCCGGCGCGTGCGGTGAATAGACCCGACCGGCCGCCGTATCCCGGACGCGGGGCTTGCCCTCTCCAGCGCGATAGGGCTGGCTGCTCGGGCCAGCCTTGGGTGCTTCGGCCCGGGCCGCGAGGGATAGCGCCATCAGCAGCAGGAGGAACTGGGGCATTGAGCGCGCATGCTGTCGCATAACCATCTCCTAGTTGACTTGGATTGTGGTGACCATGCCGGCAGTCACGGAGTTGCCCGGGTAATCCGCATAATTCCCGTTCGTGAAGAACACCCTCACATCGTAGGTGTCAGGGTCCAGGCCCGTCAGGGTCTGAGTCTGTCCCGGATCGAGGGGCACATCCAACTGATTGGGCCCCCAATTGCTGGAGGTGGACGGCGTGAGGTAGATGGTATCGATGGTGAAAGCCGAGTTGTTGAACACGGCCACCGCACCGATGCCGGTGTTCATCATGGTGAGCGGGGTGGAGATGCCATCCTGGATTGGCACATCGAAGACCGTATCGACGGTTCCATCGGAAAACACGGCCTGAACGTCAAAGAGATCCGAGGGCAGGTTGGTCACGTCGTAGGTGCTCCCGGGAAAAATGGAATAGGGGGCGAGCTGGTCCACGCCCCACGTGGTACTGGAGCTGGAAGTGACATAGAGGCTCACCAGGGGGGAGCTGCCGGCGTTATACACCTGAAGATCGCCGCCCGCAGGCAGGACTGGGGTCACGCCTTGGTACCCGTACCCGCCCCCACCCCCGCCGCAGGAAAGTGCGAGCGCCACCGTGAAGAGACAGGCCAGAGGCCCAAGGGTCCGCCATTTCGCCAGCCAAGTCATGAAACCTCCAATGGCCCCAAAAAATTCCCCTGGATACCGGCGCCAGGTTTCGCACATTTCCTGAATAGACCCAGAAGCACCACCCGTACCGCTCCTTGAGTCCGCGTCATTTCAGGACTTGGCAAAGGCCTCTTCGTGGCGTCCGGCGATTGCAGGGAATTATTCCCGCGGACAAACGGAAGAATTCCCATGGGACCGGGGCTTGGGCAGGCCCACACCTCTGGACACCCTCTCAAAGCCGATGGATCAGCTTCCAGCGCGGTTCGTCAAGGTTCACGGGGGCTCGACCGTTGAATCCCCAAGGCCGCGTACACCTCCACCCGGCGGTCCCGCAGGGCGGGGAAGCGTTCCCGCCAGGCCCTTGTCTGCGCCAAGTCGATGTCGCCGACCACCAGGCCTTCGCTGGCGTCCCCGGCGGCAACCACCTCTCCGAAACAGTCGTGAATGGCGGACTTCCCTGGGTATTCCAGGTGCGGATCCCGGCCCACGCGGTTGACGCCGCAGAGGGCCAGCTGGTTCTCGATGGCCCGGGCGGCCAGCAGCGTCGACCAGGCCGAGATCCGCCGGACGGGCCAATTGGCGGGCACGAAGACCACCTCGGCGCCCTGGGCCGCCAGGGCGCGGAAGGGCTCGGGAAAGCGCAGGTCGTAGCAGATCTGCAGGCCGCAGGGGACGCCATCCACCTCGAAGACGGGGCACTCCGCGCCGCCGGTGTAGTGCAGGTTCTCCTCGCCGTAGGAGAAGGGGTGGATCTTGCGGTAGACCGCCACGAGGGAGCCGTCCGGCGCGGTGACGAAGGCCGCGTTGCGCGGATGGGGCGCATGGGCTTCGACGGCGGATCCCACGATGTAGAGGCCGAACCGCCTGGAGAGGGCCGCCAGGGCCTCGCTGGTGGGCCCGGGATGGGCCTCCGCGAAGGGCTCCGGGGCCATGGTGAAGCCCAGCGTGAACAGTTCCGGGAAGACGACCACCCGCGCGCCGGCCTTGGCAGCCTGCTCCACAAAACCACCAGCTCGGGCCAGGTTCGCGGCCGGGTCCTGCCAGACCGTGTTCTGCTGGACCAGGGCGATGCGGAGCATGGAAGCAGCCATGCCACGATCCTAACCGAAGGCGCGGGATCCCGAGACCGGCCTTGCGCCGACGGGCCTCCGTTGCAATGCTCTCTCATGTCCTGGATGCGGCCCTTATTCCATCTGCGGGCCAGGATCACCCTCCTGGTGGCCACGGTGCTGGCCCTGGTGCTGGTGGTGACCGGCGTCATGGTCGAATGGAAGATCGAGCAGCAGACCCGGGAGGCCCTCACGGAGAAGCTGGTGCTGCTCTCCAGGGCGGTCGCGGAGTCCGATGCGGCGATCCGGGGGCTGCGGGGGGAGACGCCCGCCACCGCCGTGCAGACCTATACCGAGAGCCTTCGCCTGGATACCCAGGTGGATTACATCACGGTCATGGACATGGCCGGGATCCGCCTCTCCCATCCGAATCCGGCCCAGATCGGGGCCCGGTTCGCGGGCGGCGACGAGGCGGAGGCCTTCCAGGGGCGCTCCTACGTGTCCTCGGCCCGCGGCACCCTGGGCCTCTCGCTGCGGGCTTTCACCCCGGTCCGGAATCCCGAGGACGGCCGCCAGATCGGCGCCGTGGCCGTGGGCATCCTGGTGACAGACCTGAACCACGCCGTCATCAGCGTCCAGAAGCGGGTGGGCCTGGGGGTGCTCATCGGGTTCGGCGCGGGCATCCTGGGGGCGATGTATGTGGCCGGGCGGATCAAGCGGATCCTCCTGGGCATGGAACCTGCCGAGATCGCCACCCTGCTCCAGCAGCGCAGTGCCCTCCTCCAGTCCGTGCGCGAGGGCATCATTGCCGTGGACCGCGACCTGACCATCACCCTCGTCAACGAGGAGGCTTCGCGCCTCTTCGCCCTGGCGGGCATCCACGGGGAGCTCGTCGGCCGCCGGCACGACGAAGTGATCCCCCTCATCGGCATGCGGGCCGTGGTGGAGACCGGGGTGCCCCAGTACGACCAGGAAGGGGACATCAACGGGCTGAAGATCCTGAGCAGCCGCTTGCCTGTGCTGGTGGATGGGCGCATCGCGGGCGCCGTGGCCACCTTCCGGGACAAGACCGAGGTGAGCCGGCTGGCGGAGCAGCTCACCGGCGTGCGCCACTTCGCCGATGCGCTGCGGGCCCAGACCCATGAGTTCATGAACAAGCTGCACGTGATCCTCGGCCTGGTGAAGCTGGGCGAGCACGAGCGCCTGAAGGACTACGTCGCTGGCATTGCCGGCCGGCTGGATGATGAGCTGGGCTACGTCCTGCAGCGGGTCAAGGACCCGGTGGTGGCGGGTTTCCTCCTGGCGCGGTTTTCCGAGGCCCGGGAGCAGGCCATCCTGCTGCAGCTGGATGCGGACACGGCGGTGCCGAGGTGCCCCGGGGAGGCGGAAGCCCATGACCTCGTCACCATTTTGGGCAACCTGCTGGAGAACGCGGTGGAGGCCCTGCAGCATGCCAGCGACCGGGAGATCCTCCTGGGCCTCTGGCAGGAAGGACCGTGGCTCCATGTGTCCGTGGAGGACAGCGGCCCCGGCCTGCCCGAGGAGAGCCTCGAGCGCCTGTTCGAGCGGGGCTTCTCCACCAAGGGCGACAACCGGGGCCTGGGCCTCTGGCACGCCGCCCGGACGGTCGAGGCCCGGGGGGGCCGGCTCCGGGCGTGGAACCGGGAAGGAGGGGGTGCGGTCTTCGAGGCCTCCCTCCGCCTGTTCCCGGAAGAGGTGCTCCCATGATCCGCGTGGTGCTGGTGGATGACGAACCCATGGTGGCGGAACTCAACCGCATCTACGTGGAGCGCGTGCCGGACTTCAAGGTGGTGGCCACGGCCCGCAGCGCGGCGGAGGGGCTTGAGGCTCTGCAGTCCCAGCCCGTGGACCTGCTGCTGCTGGACATCTTCATGGCGGGGCAGACGGGCCTGGACCTGATGGCCGAGATCCGGCGCCGGAGCCTCGATGTGGACGTCATCTTTGTCACCGCCGCCCGGGATGCCAAGACCATCGGGAAGGCCCTCAAGCTCGGCGCGGTGGATTACCTCATCAAGCCCTTCGAGTTCGAGCGCCTCCAGCAGGCTTTGGAGGGCTACCGCGCGACCCATCGCATGGTGCGTGCCGAGCAGTCCCTGAGCCAGGCCGAACTGGATGCGGCCCTGAGCCGGCGATCCCGGGAGGCGCCCGGAGAGACTGAGCTCCCCAAGGGCCTGGACCGGGCCACCCTCACCCGGGTCTGCCAGGCCATCCTGGACCTGCCCGAAGACTCGCCCTGGTTCCGCTCCGAGGACCTGGGCGCCCAGGTGGGGATCAGCCGGGTCTCCGTGCGCAAGTATCTGGAATTCCTCTGCGGGCGCAAGGTGCTGAAGATGGAGCCGAGCTATGGGGGCATGGGCCGGCCGGTGCACCGGTTCTGCCTGCCGCCGACCCAGCTGGAGGAGCTGCGCCGCTTCCTTTAGTTTCATAAGTCCGAATCAACTTTCGAAACCCGTCGGAGGCCGGGCCTTAGATCACCATGAGGTCAACTCCTGCTGCTCTTTGGTTCGTCATCACTGGTTTCCCCGCCCCATGCCCGCGACCCACGCGGGAAGCCAGCCTCCGCTCGTGCGTCATCTGAACTCCATTGATTAAGGAAGCTGCCCATGCGTCGCCTGACCCACAACCTCTACCTTCAGGTACTCATCGCCGTGGCCTGCGGCGCCCTCCTGGGCCACTTCCACCCCTCCACCGGGGCCGCCATGCGTCCCCTGGGCGAAGGCTTCATCCGCCTGGTGAAGATGCTCATCGCCCCCATCGTCTTCGTGACGGTGGTGTCGGGCATCGCCAAGATGGGCGACCTGAAGAAGGTGGGCCGGGTGGGCCTCAAGGGCATCATCTATTTCGAGGTGCTGACCACCGTCGCCCTGGCCATCGGCCTCATCATCGCCAATGTGCTGAAGCCCGGTGCCGGCATGAACGTGAATCCCGCCACCCTGGACACCAAGGCCATCGCCAACTATGCCGGTGCCAGCCACCACCTGAGCACGGCCGAATTCGTCATGAACATCATCCCCAAGGATGTTGCCGACGCCTTCGCCAAGGGCGACATCCTGCAGGTCCTGTTGTTCTCCATCCTCTTTGGCGTGGCCCTGGCGGCCCTGAAGGACCAGGGCAAGTCCATGATGAACTGGCTGGACTCCCTCACGAAGATCCTCTTCCGCATCGTGGCCATCGTCATGCGCGTGGCCCCCATCGGCGCCTTCGGCGCCATGGCCTTCACCATCGGCCAGTACGGGCTGAAATCGCTGCTGCCCCTGGGCAAGCTCATCGCCTGCTTCTACGCCACCAGCGCCCTCTTCGTCATCATCATCTTGGGGGCGGTGATGCGCTGGGCGGGCCTCAACCTGTTCAAGTTCATCCGCTACATCCGCGAGGAGATCTTCATCGTGCTGGGCACCTCCTCCTCGGAATCCGCCCTGCCGCTCATGATGCACAAGATGGAGCGCCTGGGCTGCTCCAAGTCCGTGGTGGGCCTGGTGGTGCCCATGGGCTACTCCTTCAACCTGGATGGCACCTCCATCTACCTCACCCTGGCCTGCCTCTTCATCGCCCAGGCGACCAACACGCATGTGACCCTGCCCCAGCAGCTGGAGATCCTGGCCGTGCTCCTGCTCACCTCCAAGGGCGCGGCCGCCGTGACCGGCGGCGGCTTCATCACCCTGGCGGCCACGCTGTCCGCCGTGGGCAACATCCCCGTGGCGGGCCTGGCCCTGCTGCTGGGCATCGACCGGTTCATGTCCGAGGCCCGCGCCATCACCAACCTCATCGGCAACGGCGTGGCCTCCGTGGCCGTGTCCAAGTGGGAGCATGAGCTGAACCTCGACCGGGCCGTGAAGGTCCTGAACAATGTCGAGGTCGTCGAGGAGGAGGAATACCTCGAGGGGCATGTGGATCCCAGCGCCGCCGTGCCCGCAGAAGCCTAGACAGAGCCGGATCTCGCAAGGCCCGGGCCTTGCTCATGACCCTACCGGAACCTCGCCGGGTCGAGCGGGCCGGTGTCCCGGGTCCGGAGGAAGGCGGCCGCCGCCAGGTCGCCGGCGCCGAGGCCGCTGGTCATGCCGTGGCCCCCGAAGCCCGCGGACCAGAAGAGGCGGGGGTTCCAGGGATCCCAGCCGATGACGAAGCGCCGGTCCGGCGCGAAGGTGCGCAGGCCCGTCCAGTAGCGCGTGATGGGCCGGTCCGCCAGCTGGGGGGCCAGTTCCCGCAGG
>JARLGO010000246.1 GCA_031292655.1 Geothrix sp. | reverse complement strand
GGAGCGGCTGCGCACCACCTGGAAGACCCTGGCGGAGGCGGAGCTGGCCCTGGGAGCCCGCGTGGTCCGCGGCCACCGCCACCTGCTGATCCGCCCCGAGGCCGTGGTGGGCCTGCGGGCCGGCGATTCCGGCCGCCTGCGCGTGCGCCTGGCCGGCGGCATCGAGGTGGAGGTGAGCCGCGGGGCCGCGCCGGGGCTCAAGGCGCGGCTGGGGCTGGGCTAGACTTCCGCGATGAGCTCAATCTCGACCGGGGGCCCCGCTCCGCGAGCCGAAGGGGAGTGGGAGCACAGGGCGGAGCCCTGTGCGATCGCGGGCGGCCAGGGTCGCGTGCGTCGAGGCGGAGCCGAGCGCCCAGCGGCCAAGGGAGAGGCGGGGTCTAGACTTCGGCGATGAGCTCAATCTCGACCTTCGCGCCCCGCGGCAGGCCCGCCACCTGCACGGTGCTGCGGGCGGGCTTGGCGGCGCCCAGGGCCTTTTCGTAGACGGCGTTGAAGGCGGCAAAGTCGGCCAGATCCGCCAGGAACACGGTGGTCTTCACGACGCGGTCCCAGCCGGTGCCGGCGGCGGCGAGCACGGCGCCGAGGTTCTTCAGCACCTGCTCGGCTTGGGCTTCGATGGGACCGGTCACCAGCTCCATGGTCCCGGGCACGAGGGGGATCTGCCCCGAGGTGTAGAGGTGGTTGCCCGAGATCTGGGCCTGGCTGTAGGGACCGATGGCGGCGGGGGCGTTGGGCGTGGAGATGGTGCGCATGGAGGCTCCTGAGACTGCGTTATTGTCCGCCCTTTTTTCCCCAGCGCCGCTTCTTGTGACGCCAGTTGCGGTTGGGCCTGGGCGCGGGCTGGAGCGGGGCATCGAAGGGGGAGGCGGGCTGCTCCGATTCGCTTTCGCCCTCCTCATCATCCAGGCGGCGGGGGCCGTCCTCGATCTGCTGCTGCACCCACTGGGCCGTGCGGTGCATGAGGGCGGCCAGGCAGAGGCTGGTCTCGATGCGGGCGTGGGGCAGCGGGCCCAGCTGGGTGAACACCGAAGGGTCCGGCGGGATCACGCGGGGAATGCTGATTTCGGGCAGGGGCATGGGCAGGGCGTCGTAGGCCTCCTCGGGCAGGCGCCGCCAGGGCTCGGGTTCCGGCTGTTCCCGCCGCAGCAGGTCCGCCACGGTCTGCTGCTTCTTCGGCGGCCGCCCGCGCTTCTTGGGGGCCGCCACGGCGGCGGCGTCCAGGGCCGACTGGAGGGCCTGCAGCACCTCGTCCCGGCTCTTGCCGCGCAGGTCGAAGAGCAGCCAGGGATCCCGGTCCAGGGCCTCGGCCATGACGAAGCACACGGCGGCCACGTGCTTGCAGGGGTTTGCCCAGTCCGGGCAGTCGCAGTGGGTCTGGAGTTCCTTGGGCACTCGCGGATAGAGGCTGGCGCCCGCCTCGCGGAAGGTCTCGTCGAGACCCTGGGGCATCTCGCCCGCCAGCAGGGAGGCCACGAAGCGGCTCTCCAGGGCGATGCGGTCCAGGGCCTTCTCCCACTGGGCGGCGGTGAGGGCCGGGAGGCCGAGGGTCACGTTGTAGGTCTTGCGGCCATGGACCCGGGCCTGGATTTCGCCGGGCTGCACATTGAAGTGGGAGACGTGGCCATCCTCCGCGTACTTCTTGCCGCGGGGCAGGCGGTTCTCGTAGTCGTCGCCGAGCTTCTCGAGGCCGTTGATCCAGAGGCGGCCCCACCAGGTGGCGCCGAAGCGGTCGGTGTGGCTGATCATGGCGCCACCTCCTTGGTCTTGCGGCGCCCTGTCGTGTGATTGGTCCTGGGTGCGACGGGCTCCTCGCCGTTGCCTTCATCCGGATCCATCAGCTCGGCATCGGGATCGAGTGCCACGAGGCGGCGCAGGGCGTCGTCGTCCAGTTCGGTGAGCCAGCCTTCGCCCGTGCCCACCACGCGATCCGCCAGGTCCCGTTTCGATTCCAGCAGGGCGTCGATCTTCTCCTCCAGGGTGCCGATGGTGACCAGCTTGTGCACCTGCACGTTCTTGGTCTGGCCGATGCGGTAGGTGCGGTCCGTGGCCTGGTCCTCCACGGCGGGGTTCCACCAGCGGTCGAAGTGGAAGACATGGGTGGCGGCCGTGAGGTTCAGGCCCACGCCGCCGGCCTTGAGGCTCAGCAGCAGCACGGGGGAGGAGTCCGGATCCTCCTGGAAGCTGCGCACCAGCTCGTCGCGGCCCTCGCGCGAGGTGCCGCCGTGGAGGAAGGGGGGCTCGAAGCCCAGGGCCTCCTGGAGGTGGACCTGCAGGCGATCGCCCATCTCCTTGAACTGCGTGAAGACCAGGGCCCGCTCGCCGGCCTCGACCACCTCCTCGAGCATCTCCGTGAGGCGGTCCAGCTTGCCGCTGCGGCCGCGGTAGGGGCCTTGGGCCTTGAGGAACTGGCTCGGGTGGTTGCAGATCTGCTTGAGGTGCGTGAGCAGGGCCAGGATGCGCCCCCGGCGTTCGATGCCCGTGACGGTGTCCAGCTCCTCGTCCATCTTGTCGACCCGGTACTGGTAGAGCTCGGCCTGCTCGCGGCTCAGCGTGGTGAAGACCTTCATCTCGTGCTTTTCCGGCAGGTCCTGGATGATGGCCTTGTCGCTCTTGAGGCGGCGCAGGATGAAGGGGCCGATGCGCTGACGGAGCTCGGTGGCGGCGTCCGGATCGCGGTACTTCTCGATGGGGGTGGCGAAGCGCTCCTTGAACTGGGACTCGCTGCCGAGGTAGCCGGGCAGGCCGGCGCTCATGATGGCCCACAGCTCCGTGAGGCGGTTCTCGATGGGCGTGCCGGTGAGGGCCAGGCGGAAGCCCCCCCGCAGCTTGCGGATGGCCTTGGCCTGGGCGGATCCGGCGTTCTTGATGGCCTGGGCCTCGTCCACCACCACGCCGCCCCAGGCGCGGCTCGCGAAGGTGTCCTCCTCGCGGCGGACTACGCCGTAGGTGGTGAGCACCAGCGTGTGGGGCCTGAAGGTGGAGGGCAGGGGATCGCGGTTGTTGCCGTGGTGCACGAAGACCGGCAGGCTCGGCGCGAACTTGGCCAGCTCCCGTTCCCAGTTGCCCAGCAGGGACGTGGGGCAGACCAGCAGGGTGGCCGGCCCGGAGCCGGGGCTCTGGAGCTGGCGGTGCAGCAGCAGGGCGAGCACCTCGATGGTCTTGCCGAGGCCCATGTCGTCTGCGAGGATGCCGCCCAGGCCCAGGCGGGACAGGCCCTCCAGCCAGGCGAGGCCCCGCAGCTGGTAGGGGCGCAGCTGGCCGTGGAAGGTCTCGGGCTGGGTGATGGGCTTGTCCGGCAGGACCTTCAGATCCTCGAGGGCCGCGCCGAAATCGCCTGCGACCTCCACCTCGATGGCCTCGCTGACGCCGGGGATGCGGGCCGTGCCCGTGAGGGCCGCGGCCAGGGCCTCGCCCTTGGTCATGCTCTCGAAACCCGCCCCCCGGCTGGCCTGGATGACCGTGGAGATCTGCTTGAGGGTCTCGGGATCCAGGGCCACCCACTTGCCCTTCCAGGCCACCAGGGGGTGCTTGAGGCTCGCCATCTGGGCGAAATCCTCCACGCTCAGGGTGTCGTCGCCCAGCATCAGGGACCAGTCGGCGCTCACGCTGCCTTCCAGTCCGGCCTGGGCCACCGTCCCGGCGTCCAGCACGTTCCTGGCCCCCAGGCGCACCTTGGCGCGCAGCCGCTTGGCGCCGCCGAAGTCGGCCAGGCCCTCGGGGATGTGGACGAGGAAGCCCGCCTCCTTGAGCTGGGCCGCGCCGCGGGTGAGGAAGCCCCAGGCCTCCGTGGGCCGCAGCAGGAGATCCTCGGGCTTCTGGCCGGACAGCGCCCGCTCCAGGGCGGGGAAGAAGGGCACGGCCCGGGCCAGGCCGCGCAGGAGGACCTGGCGGGCCTGCAGCACCTCGGGCTCGGTGGAGGGCTCCCAGAGCTTGGCCACGCCGACGGCGGTGCCGGCCTCGGTT
>JARLGO010000034.1 GCA_031292655.1 Geothrix sp. | reverse complement strand
GGTGCCGTCCCGGCCCCGCCGGTTGGGCGCGAAGGCCACGGTGGGCGGGTTCGAGCCGAAGGCGTTGAAGAAGCTGAAGGGCGCCAGGTTCCGCACGCCCCCCGGACTGACGGTGCTGGCCAGGGCGATGGGCCGCGGCGCCACGCCCCCGCAAAGCAGGGCGTTGGTCCCGATGGGATCCAGATCCGCGGGCAGGATCGTGCGCCGGCTCATGGCTTGTCGAAGCTCACGGTCCCGCGGCCCGCGTCCGTCTCCTGGAGGAAGCGGATGAGTCCCAGGTTGTAGGTGCGCTGGTCGTCCCACATGGCCATGTGGCTTCCCTGCGGGCAGAGCAGGAAGCTGCCCTGCTTCACCTGGCCGGCGACCCACCTCATGTGGGCGGGGTCCATGGTGTCGTGGGTGGCTCCAATGACGAGGGTGGGCATGGCGAGCTTGGGCAGGTCGGCCTTGCGGTCCCACGTTTCCAGGCGCCCGGAGGCCCCGAATTCGCTGGGGCCCTGCATGAGGACGTAGATCTCCTTGTTGGCCCGCGCGGCGGCGCGGTTGATGGCATCGGGCCACTCCGGCAGGCGGCAGAGGTGCTTGGCGTAGAAATTCGGCAGGAGCAGTTCCATGTAGCGCGGGCTTTCGTACTGGCCCTTCGCCTCCAGCTCCTTCACTTCCTTCACCACGGCCGGGTCCATGCCCCTGGCCAGGACGTCCTCCGCGTAGCGGTTGTAGTCGGGGATGCTCATCATCATGTTCGAGATGATCAGGCCCTTGAGGTTGGCACCGTACTTCAAGGCGTATTCCACCGCGAGGATGCCGCCCCAGGAGTGGCCGAGCAGGTAGAAGTTGTCCCTGGTGAGCCCCAGGGCCACGCGCACCTGCTCGACCTCCTCCACGAAGCGCGCCGTGGTCCAGAGGTCCCGGTCCTTCGGCTGGTCCGAGAAGGCGCTGCCCAGCTGGTCGTAGTAGATGAACTCGATACCTTCGGCGGGGAGGTAGCCTTCCAGGGCCTCGAAGTATTCGTGGCTGAAGCCCGGGCCGCCATGGAGCAGGAGCAGCTTGATGCGCGGGTTGTTCCCGAAGCGCTTGGTCCAGACCTTGAACTCCCCCTTGGGCGTCTGGATGGGGATGAGCTTCACGCCCCCTTCGCGGAGGGCCGAGGCATCCGCGAAGTAGGAACGCAGCGTGGGCGAGGGCTGGGCCAGGGCGGCGGAAGCCCCGGCCATCAGCGCGAGGGGCAGGAGAAACGCAAGGCGCATGGGGACTCCGGAATCGAGGGGTCTGGTCAGTCCCCGGCTTCGCCGGTGGGCGACCCGGCGTAAAGGTCGGGCAGCATCCCGCAGAGCAGGTTGGGCGTCACGCCCACCAGCCGTTCGGGAGCGTGGACCACGGTGTTCACCAGCCGGCCCAGGCCTTCGACCTCCAGGACCACCTCGTCCCCGGCCTTGAGCCAGAGGTCGTCGGTGACCTTGGAGCCGTTCAGCTCCAGCAGACAGCCGGTTCCCACGGTACCGCTGCCGATGACTTCTCCGGGCTGCATCTGGATGCCGTAGCTGGTGCGCTGGAGGATCTGCGCGAAGGTCCAGTTCATGGTGTCGGCATTGCCGCTTGACAGCAGATGTCCATTCACATGGCAGGTCATGGCGGCATGCAGCACATCACCTTCCGGCGAGGCCTCCAGGTCCAGTTCGTCCTTCGTCACCAGCCAGGGGCCCAGGCTGGTGGCGAAGTCCTTGCCCTTGCAGGGGCCCAGGGACAGCTTCATCTCCTCCATCTGGAGCTGCCGGGCGCTCCAGTCGTTCATCACCAGGTAGCCGAAGATGGCCGCGTCCGCCTCCTCCAGGGTGGCGTTGCGCAGGGGCCGCCCGGTGACGATGGCCACCTCCAGCTCGAAATCGAGGCGCGCCAGATGGTGGTCCTGCACCAGCACTTCGCCCGGGCCGGTGACGGCCAGGTGGTTGGTGAAGTAGGTGACGGGGAAGAGGTCGAATTCGGGGATCATCGCCAGCCCCCGGTTGCGCCGGGCCGTGGCCACGTGCTGGCGGAAGGCGTAGCCGTCGCGCATGGACACGGGGCGGGGGAGGGGGGCCAGCAACCGCACGGAACCCGCCTCGATGAGCGCGCCGGCGGGGGGGTCCGCCTCCAGGGCCCGGGCCACGGGCAGCAGCTCATCCTGGCGGCGGATGAGGGTGAGCATGTCCACGGCGAGACGGGCCTCCGCGGCGGCCAAATCGAGGATGCGGCCCTCCGCCATGACGGCACCGATCTTTTCCGTTCCTTCCTGCAGGAAAGTCACCAGTTTCATCGCGCACCCCTGGGGGGCCAGTGTAATCCCCTGGCCCCGTCGCCGGCTTCATCCTCCTCCCAGGAGATGGAGCAGCGTTTCCGCCGCCTCGGCGATCCGGGCTGGGGGTGTGCCAAGGGGGGGCATCAGGTACAGGCAGTCTCCGATGGGACGCACCAGCAGGCCATGGTCGAGGGCGCGGCGGTGCAGGCGCCAGCCGAAGCGCGCTGCGGGGTCGTGGGCTCGCCCCGTGGCGGGGTCCACCAGGCGGCAGGCGCCGATGGTGCCCAGGCTGCGGGCCTGCCGCACCGCCGGATGCCCGGCGAGGAGGGCGAAGGCCTCCCGCATCGTGGCGCTCAGGGCGGTGGCCTGGGCCAGCACGGGCTCGTCGTCGAAGAGGGCGAGGCTGGCGCAAGCCACGGCGCAGGCCGTGGGGTTCGCGGTGAAGCTGTGGCCGTGGAGGAAGGCCCGGCCGGAGGCGGGCTCGCCCCAGAAGTGACCGTAGATGGCCTCGGTGGCCCAGGTCATCGACAGCGGGAGCGTGCCTCCCGAAAGGCCCTTGGACAGGCAGAGCAGGTCCGGCGCCACGGCGGCCTGTTCAGAGGCCAGGAAGGTGCCCGTGCGGCCGAAGCCCGTGGCCACCTCGTCCAGGATCAGGTACACCCCGAAGGCGTCGCACTGGCTTCGGAGCTCCTGGAGCAGTTCCGGGGGCCACATGCGCATGCCCCCCGCGCACTGGATGAGGGGCTCGGCGATGAAGGCCGCCAGGCGCCCGCCGTGCAGGTTGAAGAAGGTGCGAAGGTCCTCCCGCGCGGCGTCCAGCCGCGCGGGCCAGCCCGTGAGATCGGGGTGGACCTCCCGCCTGGGATCCTCGGGCACCTCCAGCCGCTCGCAGGCCAGCAGCAGGGGCCGGAACAGCCCCGTCATGAAGTTCTCCAGCTCGCCCACGCCCACGGCCCCCAGGGTGTCGCCGTGGTAGCCCCCGCGGAGGGCGCCGAAGCGGTCCCGCCCCTGTTCGCCCCGCTGGAGCTGCGCCTGGAAGGCCATCTTCAAGGCCACCTCCACGGCGGTGCTGCCGTCGTCCGAGAAGAAGGCCCGGGTGAGATTGGCCGGGAGCTTGGGCCGCAGGCGCGTCACCAGCTCCAGGGCCGGCTCGTGGGTGAAGCCCGCGAACATGGCGTGGTCCAGCTTTGCGGCCTGCCTTTCAAGGGCGCTCACCAGCCGCGGGTGCCCGTGGCCGTGGAGGCAGGTCCACCAGCTGGAGATGCCGTCCAGCACCCGCTCGCCATTGGCCAGGAGCAGGTCGCAGCCCTCGGCGCCCACGAGGGGGACGGGCGGATCGGCCTCGTGAACCTGCATCTGGGTGAAGGGGTGCCAGACATGGGCGCGGTCCAGGGCGAGGCGGTCGGACCAGTCGGGGGGCAGGGGCGTCGGCATGGGATCAGTCTAGGACGTGCACTGCCAGGGGGAGGAACTGCCGCAGCAGCCCGGCATTTTCCTCCGCCACCTCCGGCGGGGTGCCATCGGCGCCGGGATTCAGCAGCACCGCTTCGATCCGCCAGCCGCGCAGCATGAGGGCTTCCGCGGACAGCAGGGTGTGGTTCAGGGTGCCGAGCCCCCCCAGCGCCACCAGCACGCAGGGGACCTTCAGCTCCGTGGCCCAAGCGAGGAAGTGGACCCGGGGCGCGAGGGGCACCATGAGGCCGCCCACGCCCTCCAGCAGGATCCGCCCCTCGGCGGGGCGCAGGCACCATCGGGCGGTGTCTGCGGGGTCGAGGACCCGGCCCTCGCGCCGGGCGGCGGCCAGGGGGGAGAGCGGGGCCCTCAGCAGCACGTGGCTTTCAACCGCGACGCCGGGCCCGCCCACCACGCGGCCATCGGCCTCAGGATGATCGGCCCGGTCCACGCCGGTCTGGAAGGGCTTGCGGTAGGTGACCGGACCTCCCCGGGCCCAGGCCCGGGCGATCCGGGCCGAGACGAAGGTCTTTCCCACGCCGGTGCCCGTGCCGAGGACCCAAAGGGGGCTGGGGAGCCCCTCGAGGTTCAGCAGGGGACCTGGGGTCCGGTCGGCGTCCACGGCCGGCTACTTCTTGAGCTGGCTCAGCATCTGCCGGGCCTGGGCGGCCTGTTCGCTGGCGGGGGCCAGGGTCAGCACCTTGTTCCAGACCTTGGCGGCTTCGCCGGGCTTGTCCAGGTCATTGGCGTAGACGATGCCTATGTTGAACAGGCTCTGGACATGGCTGGGCTGGATCTTGTTGGCCTTCTGGAAGGTGGCCAGCGCCTTGTCGAACTGGCCGAGCTGGCGGTACATCACGCCCTGGTCCGTGAGCACATTGGGGTCCGCGGGCTTGAGGGCCAGGGCCTTGTCATAGGCTTCCACGGCCTTCTGAGCCTGGTGGGAATCGAAGTACTCGTTGCCGAGGGCGACCCAGGCATCGTGGTTCTTGGGGTCCATCCGCAGGGCGGCCTCGATCTGGGCGATGCGGGCCTGGACTTCGGCGCTGGGCAGCACGGGGCCGCTGGGCATGGCCCCCGGCGCGGCGCCGGGCAGGACCCCGCCCAGGGAGGGGGCCGGCATGATGGGGGCGGCGGAAGCGGCCGCGGCGGGACGGGCGGCATCCCTGGATTCGCCGCTGAAGACGAGGTAGCCCGCGAGGAATCCCGCGGCGAGCCCTCCAGCCAGGGCGAACATGATATGGCGATTCAAGCGGCACCTCCTGAGGATCCTCGGACCCCCGGGAATTCTCCCACAGGTCTGGAGGGACGATGAACCGGCCCAGGGGATTCCTCTGGAGGGTCCCATCTGCGAGCATGAACCCATCCGTTTCCAGCCCCGGACCCACTGATGCCAGCATTGAACGGATCGACCTTCCACCTTTCCTCGCGGCGACCCCAGGGCATCCTGGTGGTGCTCCTGCTCGGGACGGTCCTTTCCCTGGTCGGCTTCTTCCTCAC
Organism: Geothrix sp.; assembly: GCA_031292655.1. Classification (GTDB taxonomy): domain Bacteria; phylum Acidobacteriota; class Holophagae; order Holophagales; family Holophagaceae; genus Geothrix. Next base: position 1,462 of record JARLGO010000034.1, on the reverse strand, counting down.
CTGGGATGTCCACCGGGGGCAGGTGGAGGCCCAGTTCGAGGCGGTTGCCCAGGAGCGGGTCGAGGCCGTCATCCACGGGTTCGAGCGGGGCTTCGAGGATGTCACGCTCCTGCGTAACTTCTTCGATGCCTGCGATGACGTCAGCCGGCAGGATTTCGACACTTTCGTGGAGCCGATCCTGGCCCGCCACCCCTACATCCAGGCCTTCCAATGGCTGCCCGAAGTCAGCCCCCGGGATCGGGCCGCCCTGGAGAGGGAGGCCCGGCGCACCCATCCCGGATTCCGGTTCTTCCGCAGGGATGACGCCGGCCAGGACCTGGACATGCCCCCCGGCGCGGTCTTCCACGCCGTCTTTTTCGTGGCTCCCTACCAGGGGAACGAGATCACCCTCGGCTATTCGGCCCACGCGGTGCCGGCGCGCCAGGAGACCCTGGCTCGGGCCCTCCGGACCGGCGCCCTGGCGGCCAGCGGGCGGGTCCGGCTCATCCAGGAGACGGGGAACCAGGCCGGCGTGCTGGTGATGATCCCCGTGGGGGCGAAGGGCGGCCGCCCCCGGGGGGTGGTGCAGGGGGTCTTCCGGATGGGGGACCTGGTCCGGAAATCCCTGGCCTTCCTGGAGCCGAAGGGCGTCGTGCTCAGGCTTTCCGATGCCAGCGCCCCGGAATCCGAGGCCCTGCTCCACGAGGAGCCTTCGCCCCTGCCGAGGGCCGGGCGCCCGAAGGTGGGGGGGCTGCGGCTGGTCCGGGCCTTCGAGTCGGCGGGCCGCACCTGGACCGTGACCGTGGTCCCGGAGGGGCGGCAGTTCGCCATGGCACCTCCCGCGCAGGCCTGGGCCGTGCTGCTCGTGGGGATGGCCTTCACAGTTCTCCTGGCCGGCTATGTGAAAACGCTCCTGGCCAGCCAGGCGGAGATCCGCGCCCAGGTGGAAGCCCGCACCCATGAGCTGGCGCTGGAGACGGACAGCCACCGCCAGGACGCCCAGGCCCTGCGGGAAAGCGAGGCGCGGTTCAGGCACTTGGTCGAGGTGATGGGGGAGGGCCTCTGGGTGGTGGATGCCCGGGGATCGACCACCTTCGTCAACCATCGCATGGCGGAAATGCTGGGCTACGAGCCCCCCGACATGGTCGGCCGGCCCCTGTCCGAGTTCATGGCCGAGGCGGACCGGGCCCAGGCGAGGCAGTACTTGGCGAGCCCCGAGGAGGGCCGCGGCTCGCAGCACGACTTCCGCTTCCGCTGCCGGGACGGAAAGGAGCTCTGGACCATCGTGACGGGGACGCCCGTGATGGATGCCCAGGGCGGGCTGGTGAGCCTCCTGGGGGTGGTCACCGACATCACCGAGCGGCGGCGGCATGAGCAGGCCCTGCTCCAGAGCCAGAAACTGGAGAGCCTCGGGGTCCTGGCGGGCGGCATCGCCCACGACTTCAACAACCTGCTCACGACGCTCCTGGGGAACATCAACCTG
>JARLGO010000245.1 GCA_031292655.1 Geothrix sp. | reverse complement strand
TCTGTGGTCTCGCTGCTGATGAGCGAGTAGAAGTAGCTCAGGTTCCGGTCCCCCTTGGGACGCAGGATGCGGCCCAGGCGCTGGGCCTCCTCCTGCCGGGAGCCGAAGGTGCCGCTCACCTGGATGGCCACGGAGGCGTCCGGCAGGTCGATGGCGAAGTTGGCCACCTTGCTCACGATGAGGATGCGGAGGTCACCCTCGCGGAAGCGCCGGAAGAGCACCTCGCGTTCCTTCTCCGGCGTCTGGCCCGTGAGCACCGGGGCGTCCAGCCGCTCCCCGATGATGCGGAGCTGCTCCAGGTACTGCCCGATGATGAGGATGTTGTCGTTGGGGTGCCCCGCCAGCAGCTCGTCCATTACCGCCATCTTGAGGCTGTTCTCGGAGGCGATGCGGAAGCGCTGGCGCTGGTCCGCCACGGCGTACTCCATGCGCTCGTCCGTGGGCAGGGGGACGCGGATCTCCAGGCAGTGGGCCGTGGCGATGAAGCCGTCCTTCTCCAGCATCTTCCAAGGCACGTCCACCCGCTTGGGGCCGATGAGGCTGAAGACGTCCTCCTCCTTGCCGTCCTCGCGCACCAGGGTGGCCGTGAGGCCCAGGCGCCGCTTGGCCTGCAGCTCCGCCACGGCCCGGAAGACCGGCGCCGGCAGCATGTGCACCTCGTCGTAGATCACCAGGCCCCAGTTGGCCGCCTCGAAGAGCTTGAAGTGCTCGAAGGGGCCCGTCTTGCTGCGGCGGTAGGTGAGGATCTGGTAGGTGGCGATGGTGACGGGCTTGATCTCCTTGGTGTCCCCCGTGTAGAGCCCCACCTGGTCCTCGGTGAGGGTGGTCTTGTCCAGGAGCTCCTGCTTCCACTGCTTCACGGCGGTGCCGTTGGTGGTGAGCACCAGGGTGTGGGTCTGGAGGCTGCCCATGCAGCCGATGCCGATGACCGTCTTGCCCGCCCCGCAGGGCAGGACCAGCACGCCGGCGCCGCCATCGGGCCCGCCGCCCGCATGGAAGACATCCACGGCGGCCTGCTGGTAGGGGCGCAGGCCGAAGGGCCGGCCGTTCTGCTTGAGGGTGGAGGCCAGCTCGAAGGGCAGCGGGTCGCCGGGCTTGTAGCCCGCCATGTCCTGCACGGGATGGCCCAGGCGGATGAGCTGCAGCTTCACCTCGCCCCGCATGCCCGTGTTGAGGAAGATGCCCCGCTCGTCGGGGTAGGGCTCCGCCAGGAGGCCCTGCAGGGACTTCTGGTTCTCCAGTTCCCAGAAGAGACCCCGGTCGTCCATCTCCAGGGCCAGCCGGTCCCCCTTGGCCACCAGGCGGAGCTTGCCGTAGCGCGTGCCGTGATCCTCGATCTCCTGCAGCAGGTTCTGGGGGACGGGATATTTCGACCAGGCGTTCAGGGTCTCGATCATCTCCTCGCAGGCGACGCCGGAGGCCGAGGCGTTCCAGAGGCTGAGGGGCGTGATGCGGTAGGTGTGGATGTGCTCGGGGCTCTTCACCAGTTCCGCAAAGCGCGCCAGCTCGTCTCGGACCTGCTCGAAGGCCGGGTGCGCCACCTCGAGCAGCAGGGTCCGGTCGCTCTGGACGATCAGGGGGTTGTCGGGGCGGAGGGCGATCACGGCGGCGGCCTAAATGATTGAGATTAGGAGGCCCCCGGGACCGGGTCAATGTTCGCATTCCGCCCAGGGCCCACCGGACTGGGACATTCTGTGGGTGGAAGTCCGGCCGCGCGGACTCCGATCCCGATTGCTTTCTGCAATCATGGCCAGAAGCGGACTCGCTCAGGAGTTGAGATGGCCTCCAGGCACCCCCCTCGTTTCTTCCTCCATGCGGCCCTGGGTCTGGCGCTCCTGGGCCTCCCCGGGAAGGCCCAGTCCTTCCCTCCCGCCGGCGCTCCGGAGGAAGGCCGCCCCGTCCAGGGGGGAGCCGACCACCCGGTGATGCATCCCGATTTCGCCACGCGGGAACTGTGGCGGAGGCACCACCGGGAGCTCCCCCGCACGACCTTGGACCCCAAGGTTCAGCATCGGCTGGCCGCCTCGGTCCAGGCCTCCGTCACGACCTCCATGGACCTCTTCTCGAACCTCACCTACGTCCCCTCCCTCTGGGACCAGGGCCAGTGCGGCAGCTGCTGGGTCTTCGCCTCCACGGCCATGCTGGAGGTGGCCCTGTCCCATGACTACGGCATCAATGACTTCCTCTCGACCCAGTTCATCCAGTCCAGTGCCAACAGCTACACCTGCACCGGCGGGGACCTGACGACCTTCGTCAGCTTCTACAACGCCAAGAAGATGCTGGTTCCCTGGTCGAACCCCCACGCGGACTACCAGGATGGGGCCGTCAACGCCTACTGTTCGGCGAGCCTGATCCCGCCCACCCTCATCGGCACGACCCCGAGCTACGCGATCTCCCAGATCACCGCGGCGCAAATCGACAATGCCACCCTGACCCAGGCGCAGATGATCCAGGCCATCAAGACCGCCCTCAACCAGGGCCAGGCCGTGGGATTCAGCTTCTGGACCGACTTCAAGGACACCGGCGGGTTCTACGATGTCTGGGACAACCAGACCGAAGCCACCCTTTGGACCAATGCCTTCGAAGGGGGCACCTGGAGCGACGCCACCTGGGGGGCGCACATGATCACGATCATGGGCTACAACGAGGACGATGCCGACCCCACCAAGCACTACTGGATCGTGCGGAACCAATGGGGGCTCCCCACGAACCGCCCCAACGGCCAGCTCCGCCTCCCGATGCTCATGAACTACGGGGCCACCTTCCAGGATTCAGGACAGACCTTCCACTGCTACCAGTTCGAGACCCTCACCCTCACGATGACACCCGCTGCCGCCGTGGCCCCCACCGCCTCCATCGCGACCCTCACCTCGCGGCTGGCGGCCGGCCAGGCCTTGGAGCTGAGGGCCGCGGTCACCGGCACCCCGCCCCTCAGCTATCAGTGGAGAAAGGACGGGAGCCCCATCGCCGGGGCCACCTCGGCCATCTGCACCCTCCCCTTCCTCTCCTCCTCGGACGGCGACCACCTCTACGACGTGGTCGTCACCAACGCCGTCGGCTCCGCCACGGCACCGGCAGTGACCTTCGCCGTCCATGGCCAGCAGCTGCTCGTGAACCCAGGCTTCGAGAGCGGGGACAGCGGCGCCTGGACCTGGAACACCAGCCTCGCCTCCTCCAAGGCGAGCCCCTTCAGGAACAACACCACCAATCCCCACAGCGGGGCCTGGTACGCCTACCTCGGGTACTGGGATGGCCTGGATTCCGGCAACACCGGCCTCCTGGAACAGCCCGTCAGCGTGCCCACCGGCACGGGTTCAGTCTCCCTGGGGTACTGGATCCGGCAGATCACGGGCCAGACCAAGAACGCCACCCTCGACACGCTCACGCTGCGGATCCTGGATGCCTCTGGGAACCCCCTCCGGACGCTCAAGACCTACAGCAACCAGAATGTGGACCACCTCCTCTGGACCCGGGATTCCTTCGACCTCAGCGACCTCCAGGGACAATCCATCCGGGTGCGGGCCGACTGGAGCGAGGGCGCCGCGAACCTGACGGCCTGGCGGCTGGATGATGTGGCCCTGACCGTCGACGCCGTGACCGGCGCGCCCGCGGTCGGCGTCATCAGCCTGGACCTCAATGGCGACGCCGCGGTGGACCCCCTCGACCTGCTGACCTTCGCCAAGTACTACGGCACCCCCCAGGCCGGCTGCCTCTTCACGGGGGACAGCACCGTGAGCGACGCCGATCTGGCCTTCCTGCTCGCCAGCATGTGACCGAGGCGCCCATGACTCCCCCCAGGTTCCTCTCCGCTTTCGCTCCGCTCGCCCTGGCCGCGCTTTGCGCCTGCGGCGGCGGGGGCGGCTCCGCCCCCGCTCCCGCCCCCCCGGCCACGGCCACCGGCCTGGCCTACACCGATCCCGCCACCGGCACCTACCGGCTGGTGAAGGACCCCGCCAGTTCCGGGTCGCACCTCGTCCTCGATCTCCTGGGCCCCAGCTCAGGCACGGCCATGGGGGCCTCGATCGCCCTCAGCGCAGACACCACCAAGGTGACCTGGGTCGACGTGCCCGCCGGCGGCACCACGGCCACGCTCATGAAGAACGGCACCCAGTTCGACTTGGGCAGCGGCATCCCCATCCTGAGGGCGAAGGCCGCCGGAAATGGGCTTCAGGCCACCGTGGCCCAGAAGCACCCCACCCCCGCCGCGGCCCTCAACGGCACCCTACTTCAGGTGGCCCTGGATCTGAAGCCCGGCCTGGGCCTCCCTGCGGGCACGGCCCTCGCCCTCAGTGCCGATGGCACCAGGTGCCAGGTGCTCGATGGCGCCGGCACCATCGCCCCCATCACCGTGGCCGTGGGCGCCCTCACGGCCCAGTGACCTTCCCGCGGAACCGATCGGCACCTGGCCTGCCAAGGACTTTTTGCGCGTGAGCGAATCGCGTTCCTATGGGATACTGAAAGATCCTCTGTACCCGGGTGCCCATGCCGCACACGCACTTCCAGCTCCTCTCGAACTGCTCGGATGAGCAGCTCCGAACCATCTGCGAGCGGCGGCGCC
>JARLGO010000244.1 GCA_031292655.1 Geothrix sp. | reverse complement strand
CTGGAAGACGAAGTGCGCCTGGCCCTCAGCAAGGCGAACATCCGGCAGTTCCCCGAACTCGAATCCGTCCGCCGCATGGGCGGCGTCCTGCCTCAGCAGAGCGAGATCATGGCCCTGGTGCTGGGCAAGAAGGAGGTCCGCGCATGAGCAAGGCCAGCGTCATCTATGACAAGTTCGAGCGCCACTCCCATGCCGAGGGCCTGAAGGGCCACGCCACGCACTACTGCCCCGGCTGCGGCCACGGGCTGGCGCACAAGTTCCTGGCGGAGGCCATCGACACCCTGGGCATCCAGGACCGCACGGTGGCCGTGAGTCCCGTGGGCTGCTCCGTCTTCCTCTACTACTACTTCGATGTGGGCAACACCCAGGCCGCTCACGGCCGGGCCCCCGCGGTCGCCCTCGGCCACAAGTTCGCCAACCCCGAAAGCGTGGTCATCAGCTACCAGGGCGATGGGGACCTGGCCTCCATCGGCCTCGCCGAAACCATCGCCACGGCCCAGCTCGGCGCCCCCATCACCGTCATCTTCATCAACAACGCCATCTACGGCATGACCGGCGGCCAGATGGCCCCGACCACGCTGATGGGCCAGAGCAGCACCACCAGCCCCTCGGGCCGGAACCAGTACAACGGCCAGCCCATGAAGATGGCCGAGATCATCGCGGGCCTCGATGGCCCCGTCTACGTCGAGCGCGTGGCCCTCTACGACGCCAAGCAGCGCATCAAGGCCAAGAAGGCCATCCAGAAGGCCGTCCAGCTCCAGGTGGAGGGCCGCGGCTACGCCTTCATCGAGGTGCTCGCCGAGTGCCCCACCCACCTGAAGATGAACCCCGAGGAAACGGAAAAGTGGGTCAAGGAGTGCATGGAACCCGTGTACCCCCTTGGCGTGAAGAAGGACCTCACGGTCGATCCCTGGTTCAAGCGGAACCAGCCCTGCTTCAAGGGCGAGAAGATCCTCAGCCTGGCCGGCGCCACCTCCGAGCACCCCGTGCGCCACTGCCAGGGCTTCCCCACCCACCTCGCCCCGCACGACATCTCGCTCAAGCTGGCGGGCTCCGGCGGCGACGGCGCCCAGACCGCGGCCATGCTCATCGCCCGGGCCGCCATCAACGAGGGCTTCGACGCCACGCACATCCCCAGCTACGGCCCCGAGAGCCGCGGCGGCACCTCCTACGCCGACGTGCACGTGGCCGAGGAGGAGGTGCTCAACCCCGGCTCCCCGGATCCGCAGGTGCTCATCGCCTTCAACGCCCCGAGCCTCGCCAAGTTCGGTCCCACGGTCCGCAAGGGCGGCTACGTCATCTACGACAGCTCCGTGGTGTCCGAGGCCCCCGCGCTGGATCCCAGCATCAAGGTCTTCCCCGTGCCCTTCACGGGCATCGCCACGGACCTGGGCAAGGCGGTGGTGAAGAACATCGTGGCCCTGGGCGCCCTCCAGGCGGCCACCGGCATCTTCCCCAAAGAGACCATGCTCTCGGCCATCCGCGTGGCCCTGAAGGACAAGTGCGCCCTCATCCCCCTGAACGAAGAGGCCTTCGCCTGGGGCATCAAATCGGTGGAAGCGCTCGCCAACTGATTCACCCCGGAGGCAGCCATGACAGACACCGCCATCCAGACCACCCTCAGCGCGGAGGAATGGAAGCTCGTCATGGCCCTCCGGGAGATTCCCGACAGCCCCCTCAGGGCCAAGGTATCGGGGCTCCTGGCCGAGCTCATGCGCTTCATCCAGCAGCCCCGCTGCCTGGGGATGCAGGGCGACGGCTTCCCCTGCGGCACCCCCCACACCAGCTGCGAAGAGTGCCAGCAGATGCTGGACGTCCTCGACGACCTCGCGGCGCGGGTGCCGGTCCAGGATTAGGAGCGCTCCCGATACAATAATCGCGAGGACGACGCCACCTTCCGATGACGGGGCCAGGATCCGGTGGGGGAGGCATGGCCTTGATGGACTGGGACGCGCGGCACCTGACCGGTCACCCGAAGATCGACGAGCAGCACAGGACCATGGTGGATACGATCAACCGGCTCGATGAGGCCGTGAAGGCGGGTCGGGATTGCCGCGAGATCGAGAGGATGCTGGCCGTCTTTAAGGACCATATCGAAAGCCATTTCCACCTCGCCGAGGACCACTTCCGGTCCCTGGAGCAGCTGGCCAGTACGGACCTGCTGACCGGGGCGTGGAACCGGCGGCACTTCGAGCAGGCCGTGGAGGGGGAAGTCCATCGCTCGAGCCGGTATGGGCATCCCATGACCCTCATCCTGCTGGACATCGACCACTTCAAGCGGATCAACGACACCTTTGGCCATCCTGCGGGGGACCAGGTCATCCGCGAGGTCGCCAACTGCATCCGCTCCGCCATCCGGCTATCGGACTCCCTGACCCGCTGGGGTGGCGAGGAATTCCTCATCCTCATGCCGAACACGGGTCTTTCCCACGCCACGGCCCTCGCAGAACGGATCCGGGAGACCCTGGCCGCCCACCCATTCGAGGGGATCGGCCCGGTCACCGCCAGCCTGGGCCTCGCCGAGTACATCCCCTCCGAGCCCCGGGAGGCCTGGCTGGATCGCGCCGACCGGGCCATGTACCGCGCCAAGGACCAGGGGCGGAACCGGATCGAGGCCGATCCCACCCGGGGCGACTCCCAGCGGGCCATCGAACACCTGGAGGGCACCTTCCTGAAACTGGTCTGGAGCGAGAATTACCGCTGCGGGAACCCCCTCCTCGATGCGCAACATGAGCACCTGTTCCGGCTGGCGAACGAACTCCTCGATGCCATGCTTTCGAACCGCCCCCTGGAGGAAAGCTCCGCGCTCATCAGGACCCTCCTGTCCGCCGTCGTGCAGCACTTCCACGATGAAGAGCAGATCCTTTCGGGGCTGGGCTTCCCCGGACTCGCGGGACATGCGCAACAACATGCGGACCTGGTGGTCAAGGCCCGCGAGCTGGAGCGGGCCTTCCGGGCCGGAACCCTCTCCATCGGCAGCCTCTTCCAGTTCCTGGCCCAGGACGTGGTCGTCCTGCACATGCTCAAGGCGGACCGGGAGTTCTTCCCCCTTGTGGCGAATTCCTAGAGCCCGCCCCGCAGGTTGGCGAAGGTGCGCCAGCCGTCCTCGGCGGGCCGGAGGAGGGCGACCAGGCGGCCTGCATGCATGGCCCGCAGGGGCGCGCCGGGATCGGGGAAACCCTCGGGCAGGGCCCAGGCCGCTGGAAGGATTTCGCCCGGAGGAATGGCGCGCCCGTGGCCCAGGTGCTCGGCCTCCCCGCCCGTGAGCAGGCGGGATGGGCACCACGGCAGAAGATCCGATCCGGTCAGAAGCCGCTCCTGACCGTCGCCAGGATCCGCCCAGGGGCCGATGGCCGTGCGGCGCAGGGCGCTGAGGTGGGCGCCGCACCCGAGCGCGCGGCCCAGGTCCCGGGCCAGGCTGCGCACGTAGAAGCCGCCCCGGCAGGTGAGCTCCAGGGTGCTGCG
>JARLGO010000243.1 GCA_031292655.1 Geothrix sp. | reverse complement strand
CCCCCTTTCTTTGGCCGCTCCTCGCGGCCCTGACCCTCCTGGGCCAGGCCGCTCCACCCCAGACCTTCCGGCAGTGGATGGGCGGGCAGGAGGTCGGCGGCTCCACCGTGGAAACGAGGCTGGACGGGCCAGTCCGCGAGGTCCGCTCGCGGGAGTGGATGGTCCTCTCCCGGATGGGCCAGGAGATCCGGGAGGAGGTGGACGAGACCGCCCGGAAATCGCCCGACGGCCGATTGACCTTCACCTGGCGCCTGCAGCTCTCCTCGGAACCCTTCGAAGGCCGGGCCGAGTGGTCCCCCCGGGAGCCGGGCTTCCTGTCCATCCAGCCCGCCCATGGCTCCGCCGTGCGCAAGGAGGTCCCCGCCGGAGCCCTCCTCTGGCCCGAAGATCTGGAATCCCGACTGAAGGAAGCTGCCCGCACGGGGAGCCCGGTCCAGGCGATCACCTTTTCCTTCCCGGTCCAGCAGTGGAGCACCCTTCGCCTGGAGCCCCGGGGGGCCGCGCCCCTCCCCGGGTTTCCAGACACGGTGCGGTTCACCGGGGAGGAGCAGGATGGCCCGGCCACGGCTCCCGTGGAGGCCTGGCTCTCCCCCACGGCCGGGGAGGTCCGCCAGCGGACGGAACTGGGGGGCCTGGAGCTGCTCACCCAGCGATCCGAGCTGCCCGCGCCCCTTCCCGACAAGGGATCCGGCGAGGGCTTCTTCGAGCGGACCCTCCAGACCCTGCCGCCCCAGCCCTTCCAGCCCTGGCTCCCGGAGGTCGTCCTCCGGGGGGAGGGGCCCCTGCCCGACCTCCCCGAGGACGCCCAGCAGACCCGGCTATCCAAGGGGCGCTGGCGCCTGAGGCGGGCGGCTCCGCCCACCCCGGCCGAGGCGGCCCAACTCCCCGTTCAGGGCCCCCCCCCTCCGGACGAAGCCCGTTTCCTGGCGCCCAGCCCCCTGGTCCAGTTCCAGGACCCGGCCTTCGACGGGCTGATCCGCCGCCTGGCCCTTCCTCCGGGGCTGTCCCGCTGGGAAGTGGCCCGCCGCGTGAACAGCTTCGTGTTCGAATGGATCACCGAGAAGGATTTCACGGTGGGCTTCGCCTCGGCCCTGGAGGTCTGCCATCACCCGCGGGGGGACTGCACGGAGCACGGGGTGCTGGCGGTGGCGCTGCTCCGGCGCCTGGGGGTTCCGGCCCGGGGCGTCACGGGCTGGGTGGGCCTGGGGGAGCTGCTCGGACTGCATTTCTGGGTGGAGGTCCACCTGAAGGATCGCTGGGTCCCCATCGACCCCACCTTCGACCAGGCCCCCGCTTCAGCCCTCCGCGTCAAGCTCGGCGACACGGATCTGTCGGATCTGGGCAGTGTCGGCTGGGAAGGGGCGGCCCTCGCCTTCACCGGCGTGAAATGGACCCCGGAACAGGAGGGGACCATCACGTGCCTGGGCGATCAGGTCAGGGGTCCCGGCCCCGTCCAGTTGCGTCTGCCCGGCGGCCACTGGGATCTCCAGCGCGGGGTGCTTCGGCTCCGCTCCTCCCACGGAGGGCCCTGGCAGATCCAGGCCGTGACCCGGCCCGGCGAAGCCCAGCTCAAGGGGGCTTCGCGCCTGGCCGGGGGGCGGACGCTCCGACAGGGCTGGTGGAGCGCCGCGTCGAGGGGGCTGTGGATGGACCTGGGCGAGGGCCGGTGGATCCAGGTGGAGGGCCTGTCCGAGACGGAGGCCTACGACCTCCTGGATCAGTTGATCGTGTCCGCCAGTTCCTCGTGAAGCCCCCCCTGCCGGACGCAGTGATCGCGGAGCTGCTCCAGGCGGTGGGCCATGGCCAGGCATTCGGCCTCATCGCAGCAGCTGGTGAGGCGCGACGCCATGGCCTGGACCGGCTCGTCGAGCCGATCCATGAGGCGGCGCCCCTTCGGCGTGATGACCACCCGGCTCACGCGTCGGTCCTTGGAATCGGCCACCCGCTTCAGCAGGCCCTGCGTCTCCAGGCGATCGACGAGGCGCGTGACGTTGGCGAACCGGTAGATCATGCGGCGCTCGATCTCGTAGATCGGATGCCCCTTGGTGGGGCCTCCGCGCACGATGCGCAGCACGTTGTACTGCTGGATCGTGAGCCCGTGGGCCTCGAACAGCCGCTCCTGGACCCGCACGACGGCCTCGCGCGTCAGCATCAGCTGGAGCATCAGCTGGACGCCCGGGGCCGGAAGCTTGGACATTTGGAGTTCTTCCTGAAGGGACATGGCTACCTCTAAAGACTTTGGGGGCAAGGATCAACCCATCCATGGGATTCTGGAAGGTCCGAGGAGCCTTTCTTGCCGTCCATCGCCCTGAGTTTGATCAATGTCACGAAACGATATGGCGCGACAGCCATTCTGGACGGACTGAGTTTCGGTCTCTTCCAGGGCGAGAAGGTGGGCCTCATCGGCCGCAACGGCGCCGGCAAGAGCACCCTGTTCCGCCTGCTGTCCGGCGACGAGGCACCGGACGCGGGCAGCGTGGTGGTCACCCAGGGCCTCCGCATCGCCCGCCTCAGCCAGGAGCCGCATTTCGCCCCGGGAGCCAGCATCCGCCAGGCCCTGGAGGCGGCCCTGGCGGATCACGCGGCCTTCCTGGCCCGGCACGGGGAGATCCACGACCGCCTGCACCACGCGGGAGCCGGGGCGGACGCCCGGCTCTTCGACGAACTGCAGACCATCGAGCACCACCTGGACCACTGGGGCTGGGACCTCACGCCCCGGTTGAAGGCGGCCGCCACCACCTGGGGTCTGGTGGACCTGGAGGCGGAGGTGGAATCCCTGTCCGGCGGTTGGCGCAAACGTGTGGCCCTGGCCCAGGCCTGGCTCAAGGAGCCGGACGTGCTGGTGCTGGACGAGCCCACCAACCACCTCGACCCCGAGCAGGTGGAACGGCTCGAGGCCTGGCTCCAGGCCTTCGAAGGCGCCCTCCTGCTGATCACCCACGACCGCCACCTGCTCGACGCGGTGGCGACGCGGATGCTGGAACTGGAGGAGGGCACCCTGCGCAGCTACGAGGGCGGCTACAGCGACTACCTGCTGGAGAAGTCCGATCGCGAATTCCGGGAGGCCCGGCTCACCGAACACATGCAGAACCGCCTGCGCCGCGAGATGGCCTGGCTGCGACGGGGCGCCAAGGCCCGGACCCGCAAGTCCAAGCTCCGCATCGAGGAGGTGCTGGAGCTCAAGGGCAGCGTGGAGGACCGGACCCGCCTGGAGGCCCGCCAGGAGTTGGCCTTCGCCAAGGGCGGCAACCGCAGCGACGCGCTGATCCGGGCCGAGGGGATCCGGTTCGCCTATCCCGGTGGGGACGAGCTGCTGGGACATCTGGATCTCAGCCTCCAGCGGGGCATGCGCATCGCCCTCCTGGGGCCCAATGGGTGCGGCAAGTCGACGCTCCTGAAGGTCCTGCTGGGGGAACTGGAGCCGAGCGGCGGGGCGGTGATCCGCCATCCCAAACTGGCGGTCACGGCCATCTCCCAGGGGCGGGGCGAACTCGACGGCGCCCGCAGCATCCTCGACAACCTGGCGGACCGCGCCGCCATCGTGGACACCGGCAACGGCACCATCCTCGCCCACGTCTACCTCACGCGCTTCGGATTTCCCGTGGTGGAGCAGTCGCGCCCCGCCTCCACCCTCAGCGGCGGGGAACGCAACCGCCTGCTCCTGGCCAAGGCCATGCTCAGCCCCGCCGATCTGCTGGTGCTGGACGAGCCCACCAACGACCTGGACATCCCCACCCTCCAGAACCTCGAGGAGGCCCTGCTCGGCTTCGGGGGGACCCTCGTACTGGTGAGCCACGACCGGTTCTTCCTGGACCAGGTGGCCACCCACACGCTGGCCTGGAACGAGGGGGGGACCCCCCGGTGGGAGCTCTATGAAGGACCGCCCTCCACGGTGCGCAGCCTTCGGAAGGCCCGCGCCGCGGCCCAGGCGCCCGCCAAGGCGGACCCCACCCCTGGGGCGATTCGCCTCGAGGCGGCCAAACCTAAGAAAGCAGGCCTCTCCCAGAAGGAGCAGCGCCGCCTGGCGGAGGTCGAGCAGGGGCTGGCCGCCTTTCAGGACCGACTGGCGACCCTCGATGCCGTCCTCGCCGATCCCGCCGCCTTCCTCCGTCCCGACAGCGCCGGGCACCAGGCCCTGAAGGACAGGGACGCCGCTCAGGCCGAACTGGAGCTCCTGGAACTGGAGTGGCTGGAACTGGAGGAGAAGAGGGCGGGAGGCTGATCCTGTCACATCTTCGCGATCCTGAACGCCCGATCCGGGCCTTTTCGCTACCCTGGAACCTGGACTTTGATGGAGTACCCATGCGCCCGATGCCCTTCGTGTTGTTCCCTGTGGTGACCCTGGTCGCCCAGGCCCCTGCCACACAGACCCCCGCGAACCTTGATCTCGTCCAGCGGTTCAACGCGGAGCTCCCGGGCATCAATCAGCTGCTGAAAGAACTGAAGACCCAGGAGGCCCTGGCCAAGGTCCAGACCCTGATCCCCGCCGAAAGGCCGGCCTTCGACGCTTCCAATGCGAAGGCCATCGGCCAGAGCCTCGACAACGCCCAGGGGCTGATGTCCCTCTACCGCCTCTACGCCAATGTCTGTTCCGAAGCCGGGCAGTGGGAGAAGGCCTTGGAGATCCAGGAGAAGCGGGCGCAGGCCGCCCGCGCCACCCTGGCCGAGCTGGAGAAGACGCAGGCCCCCATCGCCGCCCAGTGGAAGAAGGTGTCCCAGGAATCCGGCGACTATGTCGCCAAGAATGGCCCCCGCCAGCAGGAGCTTCAGGCCAGCCTGAAGGCCCTGAAGGACGAGGTGGACGCGGTGAATGCCAAGAAGCTGAAGCTGGATTCCAAGGGTCTGGAGGAGCTCAAGGCGCGGATCGCCAAGGCCCCTCAGGAACAGCAGGAGCTCGATCAGATCACGGCCGCCCTGCCCGTCCACAAGCAGAACCTGGTGAATGCGCCCAAGGTCATGAAGATCCTCGGCGATAACCGCAAGGAGGTCGAAGGGATGATCGCGGCCGCCGATGATGCGGTCGCCAAGGCGAAGAAGGTCGTGGCGGACCAGAACGATGAGATCACCCAGTTCAACACGCAGCAGGTGCTCAAGAAGGTGAAGATCGTCGGCAAGAAGAACTGGGTGGATGCCGTCCTGAGGGCTCCCGAGAACATCACGAAGATGGGCTCGCCCCAGGTCCAGGCGGCCTTCCTGAACCGTCTGCTGGTGCTCGATCCCGGCAATGCGGGCGCCCAGAAGGCCCTCGACAACCTGAAGGCCGGGAAGGACGCGTTCGCGAAGGAACCCAAGCCCGCGAAAAAGCACGCGAAGAAATAGAACCCGTCATTCAGTCCGGCTTGTTTCAAAGGGGAGCGATCATGACCCGCATGGGATTCCTGCTTGCCTGTGCCCTGGCCACGAGCCTGGGTGCCCAAAGCCTCACGGATCGATTCAAGGAGGTCCGGGGGCCCTGGGAACTCCAACTGGAGCGGGGGGAGGCCGCCACGGTCCGCAAGGGCGTGGAGGCCCTGCTGGGCCGGGAGGGGCTCACGGTCAATCCCTCCGACTACAACGACATGTACGCCCTCGTCGCCCTCCGGGGCCTGGCCGCGCGCGCCTGCCTGGCCGAGGGCAGCTGGGAAGATGCGGTGGTCCATTTCCAGAAGGCCCAACTGGCTGCGGAAGAAAACCTCGCCACCGCGAGCCCCTTCCTCGCCAAGACCCGTCTCGAACACGAGCAGAAGCTCAAGGAATGCCAGGAGGCCATGGCCAAGCAGGCTCCCCGGCTGAAGGCCCTCGACGACGCCCCTGGGCTCACCAAGGAGCAGATCAAGCTCCGGCAGCAGCTGAAGATCTTCATGGACGAACAGCAGGCGGCCATCGCCCACAGTGAGCGGGCCCTGAAGGACATGGATGGCATCCTCGACCGGCTGCGGCAGGCCAAAGAATCCACGGCCAAGACCACCGCCGATTGGCAGGCCTTCCTGGCCGCGGAAAAGGCCGAGATCGCCGAAGCCGGCGGAACGTCCCAGTACGTCGCGGGCAAGGTGGAACAGGTGAAGGCCGACGACGCCCGCCCCAAGCAGGAGCGCCTCACCTACGCCCGGAGGCTCCAGAAGCTGGATCCCTCTAACAAGGAGGTCACCCGCCTGATCAACGGGCTCATGGGCAAGGAGGAAGAACCCACCCCCGTGAAGCCGAAAAAGAAGAAGAAGTCCGCCCCCAAGAAGGTCTCCCCGTAGGCCGAACGGAAAAACGGCCCCATCCCGGGGCCGTTTCCCTGGCCTGGAACCTCGATCAGAACACGATGCCGAATCCGAGCTTCACGAAATCCGTGCTGGGGGGATCCCCGGCGTTGACATCGTTGCCGGTGAGGGTCTTGTGGAAGCTGGCTTCCAGGTTGAAGCGCATGCCCGCGTCATAGCCAAAGGTGTGGCCGACGCCGATGGTGCCGCCCAGGCGGCTTTTGTTGGCCGAACCGTCGGGGAAATAGGCGGGATCGGCACCTGAGCCGCTATAGCTGAACTGTTCGAAATCCGCAGACAGCCCCGCCAGGAAATAGAATCCGCGATGACGGTAGGCCCCGCCTTGCGGGAAGATCTGCAGGTCGCCACCGACGTTGAACATCGAGTGCTGGAGGCTGAGGCTGGAATACCCCGGTGCGCTGTTGGTCCCGGTCTCGGAGGTATAGCCCACATTCAAGCGGATGGCGAGGGTGCGGTCCACGGGGAAACTAGCCGTGAAGTTGGCTCCGAGTCCCACATCGTAGGTCTCCCTCTGGGGAACGTCGAGCGGCCCGCTTTGAGTGAAGGGGGAGGTATAGGCCGGATAGGTCGTGCTGTTGAAGGCCCCGGTCGGGAGGGTCACGTTAAGGTTGAGTCCATAGTGCGCACTCTGGGCCCTGAGGATGGAACCCGAAGCCAGAATGAGGGGGACGACAAGCAGGGATGCGGCGCGGCGCATGGGGAGCCTCCGGGTGGATGATTGAGGATAAGAGCAATTGATGTGCCGAGTCACGCCAAGGGGCGTCAATCCTTGGATGTCTTCAAAACCGGTTGGGTTGAGCCTCATTTCTTCCAGCGGCGTTTTGCCTCGGACAGGTGAGGGATTGCAACGGCGGGCTTTGGACGAAGGGCGCAATGCCCTACTCTGGACAGAATAAGGATGGTTCATGGCCTGGAAGCAGGATCTGGCAAAACTGAAACAGCAGCTCGGGCCGGAGACCCCCTCCCCGGCCCGCAAGCCCGCGCCCAAGGCCGTCCCCAGACCCAGCGGTCCCGAGGCTCTGGAGGATGAAGACGCGGTCTTCCTATCGGCCATGGGGTTGAAACCGGCCCTGCCCCGTGCGGCCAAACCCACGGCGACCGAGGCCCCGGCCCCGGTGGTTCCCGATCCCCCAGTCCCGGAAACTTTCCAGGAGGCTGTCAGCGGTTTGAAGGGCCTGAAGCCCCTCCGGAAGGGCCTCCCGGATCCCCCGGCCCCAGCCGCCGATCCCCTGATCGCCGCACCCCCAAAGCCCGCCCCGGTGGTTGTTCCGGCCCCGACGCCGGCGATCGCCCCCCCCGAACCGGCGGCCGAGCCGGATGCGGCGCACCCCTTCGTGCCCCTGCGCTTCCAGTTGGCTGCGGGCATGGCCATTGAGGTGGATGGAACCCTGGATCTCCGGGGGCATTCCCTTCCCGACGCCATGGAGCGGCTGAAGGATCGCCTGGAAGATGGCGTCATCCTGGGCTGGCGCAGCCTCCAGGTGACCCTTGGGCCGGAGCAGACCCTGCACGATGGCCTGCTCGCCCTATTGACCTCGGGTCAGATGCCGAGGGTGATCCGCTATGCCCAGGCTCCAGTCCCCATGGGCGGAACCCAGGCCTGGCTGCTGTACCTCGGGCCCCCGCCGGCCCAGCCCTGATTTTCACGCATGGAGTCTCGATCATGAGCCTGCTGGCAGTTGGAAGCATTGCGTTCGATGACCTGGAAACCCCCTTCGGCCGGAGGGAACACGCCCTGGGCGGCTCCGCCACCTATTTCGCCCTGAGCGCGAGCCGCTTCCATCCCGTGCGGATCGTGGCCGTGGTGGGGGAGGATTTCGGCCCGGACCAGATGCGCGTCTTCGACCGGCGACCCATCGATCTGGCCGGACTCTCCCGGGTGAAGGGCCTGAGCTTCCATTGGAAGGGGACCTACGGCTACGACCTCAACGAGGCCACCACGCTGGCCACCGATCTGAACGTTTTTGCGGATTTCCGTCCGGACCTCCCCGCGAACTACCGGGAATCCCAGTATCTCTTCCTGGGGAACATCGATCCCGTCCTTCAGCTCGAGGTCGTCCGGCAGATGACCACGCGGCCCAAGTGGATCGCCCTGGACACCATGAACTACTGGATCCGGGGGTCCAGACCCGCCCTGGAGGCCGTCCTGAAGGAGGTGGGCATCCTCCTGGTGAACGATGCGGAGGTCCGGGAACTGACTCAAGAGCATGGCCTCATCAAGGCCTACCGGAAGGTCCAGGCCCTGGGCCCCCGGAACCTCGTGGTCAAGCGGGGCGAATATGGCGTGGCCCTGTTCACGCCCGAGGGCATCTTCGCGGCGCCGGCCTATCCCCTGGAAAATGTCTTCGACCCTACGGGCGCCGGCGATACCTTCGCGGGCGGGTTCCTGGGTTATCTGGCCTGGATCGAGCGGACGGACGTGACGGCCCTGAAGCATGCCGCCTTGGTGGGCTCGGTCATGGCCAGCTTTACGGTGGAACAGTTCTCCACGGAACGGCTGGAACAGATCAGCCAGGACGAAGTCCGCAACCGACTGTCATTATTTTCAGATATGATTCGAGTCGAAGATCTATAATCAGCGCTGTTCAATCCTGACAGGGGGTTCCTGATGCACCAGCCCACTCGCCTGCACGCCGGCCGGATGCGCACCCTTTCGTTGGCGCCCGGTCTCCTCGCAGCCCTGGTGCTCGCGGCTCCGGGCCTTCAGGCCCAGGGGACTCCCCCCGGCGAGGCCGTCCAGGTCGAGGCCCATTCATCGAAGTGGGATTACCCAAAGGAGATCAAGGTCCCCGAGGGCTCGAAGACCCACCTGGTCCAAAAGGGGGACACCCTCTGGGACCTGGCCGGAAAAGAGCTGGGAAATCCCTACGCCTGGCCTCAGATCTGGGAGCTGAACCAGTGGATCAAGGACCCGCACTGGATCTACCCCGGTGATCCCCTGATCATCGACCTGGCTCGGGCGGTGGCCACCGCCGATACCCTGCCCGAGGCCGTGGCCAACCTGGCGCCCGATCAGCGACGCATGGATCCCGGCGCAGTCAGACGTCCGGAACTCGGTTTCTCCTTCCAGGATTTCATCCAGCTCCCCTTCCTGGTTCCAGAGGGGGCCGAGGCCCGCTTCAAGGGCAAGGGGGCCTTCACCATCACCGGGAATAAGCGTGCGGACCGCCAGTACCTGGGCGAGGGCGAAAACATCTACCTGAATGGGGGCAGCAACCAGGGCGTGAAGGCCGGGGACCGGTTCCTGATCCTCAAGACCGTGGTCCGCCGATTGATGCACCCCGCCATTCCCAAGAAGAACCTGGGGGATGTGGTCCAGCAGGTCGGTGTGGTGCGCGTGCTCAGCACCCAGCCGAGCGGAGCGGTAGCCGTCATCGAACGCTGCATGGATTCCGTGGAGATCGGCGAT
>JARLGO010000242.1 GCA_031292655.1 Geothrix sp. | reverse complement strand
GTGGCACTTCCTCCCGGGCCAGACCGTGAATCCCTACGTGGGCCTGGGCCTGAACCTCACGCTGATCTCCGACGTGAACCTGGCCATCCCCGGCGTCGGCAAGCTGGACCTGGACAGCAGCAGCGTCGGCCTCGCCGCCGGGGCCGGCGTGGATTTCCGGGTGGCCCGGAACTGCTACCTCAACCTGGACGTGAAGTACGTGCAGATCCAAAGCGACGTGAAACTGGGCGCCGCCAAGGTGAGCCGCGTGAAGGTTGATCCCATGCTCTACGGCGTGGGGGTCGGCTACCGCTTCTAGGGCGCAAAGGCTGAAAGGGGCCCCGGCCTGGATCGAGCATCCGGGTCCGGGGCCCAAGGCCGGGTCAGGCTCGGCCCGCCTCTGGAATCCACCGCAAGGAAATCCCCACAGGGGCGCGGCGGGCGATCCAAGACCGTCCTCATATTATGAGAATGAGTCTCAATGTGATCCAAATCATAGCCCCTTCTTGGGACCCTGGGACCTGGCACCTGACGTCTTCCGACCGGGAGACTTCACCCCGGGGAACCCATGTCGAAGCCCGTCCTTTCACGATTCCTGGCCCTTCTGGCGGCGCTTTCCATGGCCTTCCTCGGCCCCTTGGGCTGCGACCGCCCCGGGAAGGCGACGCCCGCCGTCGAGGCCTTCACCCGCGTGGCGAACCGCCTGGTGGTCCCCGAGGGGTCCCCCCTGCGGGAGACCCTCCGGTGCATGACCGCCCGGGGCGCGGTCGTGGCGGAGGGGCTCACGGTCCCGGCCTCCATCGAGGCGGATCCATCCGACCTGGTGAAGATCCTCCCCCCGGTGTCGGGCCGGGTGGTGCGGCTGCACGTGCACCTGGGGGACTGGGTCCAAAAGGGGCAACCCCTGGCCACCCTGGAATCGGCGGACCTGGCCCAGGCCTATGCCGACCTCCAGAAGGCCGCGGCCCAGTACCAGCAGGCCCGGAAGACCCTAGACCGGGTCCGGGAGCTGAGCCGCCACGACATCGCCTCCCGCAAGGAGGTGGAGCAGGCGGAGGCGGACTTCGCCTCCAACGAAAGCGAATGGGTGCGCTCCAAGGCCCACCTCGCCCAGCTGGGGGCCTCCCCCGACGGCGCCACCAGCCACCTGCTCACGCTTCGCGCCCCCATCATGGGGCGGGTCAGTGACCTCAGCGCCGGGGCGGGGGGCTATTGGAACGACACGAACGCCTCGCTCATGACCCTGGCCAACCTCTCCAAGGTCTGGTTCACAGGCAGCGTCCAGGAGAAGGACATCACCAGGATCTTCGTGGGCCAGGAGGTTCGCGCCTCCCTGGGCAGCTTCCCCGGCGAGACCTTCCAGAGCCGGGTGGCCTTCGTGGGCGACATGCTGGACCCGGACACCCGCACCGTCAAGGTCCGCATGGTGTTCGACAACGCCGGCCACCGGCTGCTGCCGGCCATGTTCGCCCAGGTCACCTTCCGCTTGAAACCCCATCGCGGCATCCTGGTCCCCACCTCGGCCCTGGTCCAGGGCCAGGAGGGCAGCCGGGTGTTCGTGGAGGTCGCCCCCTGGACCTTCGAGGCCCGCCCGGTGAAGGCCGGGGCCCAGGTCGGACCGGACACGGAAATCCTCGAGGGGCTTAAGGAAGGTGAGCGCCTGGCGGTGAAGGAAGGGGTTCTCTTCAATGATTGAGCGCTTCGTCGCCCTCTGCCTCCGCCGCCGCTTCATCGTCTGGGCCGTGTTCTTCCTGGTGGCCGTGTACGGGGTCGTCTCCTTCGCCCGTCTGCCCATGGAGGCCTATCCCGACATCGCCGACGTGAGCGCCCAGGTCATCACCCAGGTGAACGGCCTGGCCGCCGAGGAGGTGGAGCAGCAGATCACCATCCCCCTGGAGCAGGGCCTCATGGGGACGCCCGGCGTGAGCGTTATGCGCTCCAAGAGCACCTTCGGGCTCTCCCTCATCACCCTCGTCTTCAAGGACGGCGTGGAGGACTACTGGTGCCGCCAGCGCATCCAGGAGCGGATCGCCGGGATCAGCCTCCCCTACGGCGCCACGCCCGGCCTGGACCCCCTCACCTCCGCGGTGGGGGAGATCTACCGCTACACCCTGGAATCCCCGACGCGGTCCCTGCGGGAGCTGTCCGAACTGCAGCGGTGGACCGTCATCCCCCGCCTCAAGCAGCTGAGCGGCATCGCCGACGTGAGCAACTTCGGCGGCCTCACCACCCAGTACCAGCTCGAGCTCGACCCCGCCCGGCTCACGGCCTTCAACCTCTCGCTCCAGCGCATCACCGACGCCATCAACGCCAACAACGCCAACGCGGGCGGCAGCATCTTGAACCACGGCGAGCAGGGGTTCGTCATCCGGGGCATCGGCCTGATCCGCAACCTGGACGACATGGGCAATATCGTCGTCGCCCAGAAGAACGGCACGCCGGTGCTGCTCAAGGACCTGGGCACCCTCCACCTGGGCCATCAGGAGCGCCATGGGGTCCTGGGCAAGGACCAGTCCGACGACAGCATCGAAGGCATCGTGCTCATGCTGAAGGGCGAGAATCCCTCCCGGGTCCTGGCCGAGGTCCATCGCACGGTGGACCTGCTCAACGCCAAGGTCCTGCCCAAGGACGTGAGGCTGGTCCCCTACCTGGATCGCACGACCCTGGTGGACGCCACCGTCCACACGGTGTCCCGCACCCTCATCGAGGGCATCGTCCTGGTGGTGGTGGTGCTCCTGCTCTTCCTGGGGAGCCCCCGCACGGCCATCACCGTGGCCCTGACCATCCCCATGGCCCTGCTCACGGCCTTCATCTTCATGCACCACCTCCACATTCCCGCCAACCTCCTGTCCCTGGGCGCCATCGACTTCGGCATCGTGGTGGACGGCGCGGTGGTGGTGGTGGAGAACCTCCTCCGGCGCCGAGAGGAGAGCCAGGGCCGGCCCCTGACCCTTCAGGAGGCCTACACCAGCACGGCCCAGGTGGCGAGGCCGGTCTTCTTCGCCACGATCATCATCATCACCGCCTATCTGCCCCTGTTCTCCTTCGAGCGGGTGGAGTACAAACTCTTCTC
>JARLGO010000241.1 GCA_031292655.1 Geothrix sp. | reverse complement strand
TCCCAGCGCCGGAACGCGGCGCGGTCCAGGATGCCGAGGATCTCCAGCAGCAGGGCGCCCCCCCCTTCGGGCGGCACGGTCCAGACCTGGCGGCCCGCGACGTCCAGGTGGATGGGTTCCACTTCGCGCAGGGCGTAGCCCGCCAGGTCCTCCGCGGTCATGAAGCCGCCGTTGGCTTGCAGATCGGCCACGATCTGTTCGGCGATCCGGCCCCGGTAGAAGGCCTGCTCCCCCTCCTGGGCCAGGACGGTCAGCGTCTGCGCGAGGGCGGGATTGGGCAGGATGTCGCCGGCCCGGTAAGGTTCCGCGCGGACATAGATCCGCCGGGCCTCGGGCGAGGCGGCGAGCTTGGGGGCCAGGCGGTTGAGGCAGTCCGCTTCGTACTGGGTGAGGACCGCGCCCTCTTCCGCCCGCCGGGCCACAACCAGCAGCAGATCCTTGGCCTTCAGATTTCCGTAACGTTTTTGAAGCTCGAAGAAGGCCTTGACGGTGCCGGGCACGCAGACGGAGGCGGGCCCGAAGGCCGTCTTGTCCGGGTCCGGGGACCCGTCCGGCAGCAGGTAGGCCTCCCGCTTGGCGTCCCTGGGGGCCTGTTCCCGGTAGTTGAAGGCCTGGGGCCGGCCCCCCTTTTCCTGGAAGAGGAGGTAGCCCCCGCCCCCGAGGTTGCCCGCCTGGGGCTGGTAGATGCAGAGGGAAAAGGCCGTGGCAAAGGCCGCATCGAAGGCGTTGCCGCCGTCCTGGAGCACCTGGATGGCCAGTTCCGAGGCCTGGCGGGAGGCGGAAGCGACGGCCCCCTTTCCGAGGGCCGTGGAAACCTGGCCCGGCGCACCGGCGTTCATGGTGACCCGGAAATCGTTGTACTTGTTCGTCACCGTGAATCCCAGCAAGGCTCCTTCAGTGTAGAACACCCCGCCCCCTCCTTGAGGGCGGAGCGCTCCTCACGCAGCCTTCCGGCGACTCGAGCCCCTATTTTCCGGGATGTTTTTCCCCGTGGATCTGCTTGCTGACCCGGTTCTCCTGGCGGTTCAGCTTGGCCTGGTCCCGCTTGGTGATGTGCCCCCCGTCCCTGGCGGCCATGCGGCGCTCCTCCTTGCGGATCCCCTTGTCCTCCTTGTGGAGCTGCTTGGCCTGGCCCGGCGTGAGCTGGCCGTTCTTCTCGCCCTGCTGGATGCGCTCGTTCTGGTTGGCGAGGCGCCCGTTGACCTCGGCGCGACGGGGATGGTCCTTCTGCCACTGGGTCTCCTGGGCGGAGGCCCCGGCCGAGGCCAGCAGGAGGGCCGCGGCGAGGATGAAGGGGACGGACTTGAGAGCGTTGAACATGTGACGGACTCCTCTTTTTGGGACGGGCAAGGGCACCCTTCAGGCGGTCCCCGGCCCGAGGGGGTG
>JARLGO010000240.1 GCA_031292655.1 Geothrix sp. | reverse complement strand
TAACAAAAGCCGCTGGAAAATCAACGGCTATTTGAGAGAACGCACGACCTCCCGGGGGAGGAAGCGGTGGATCAGGAGGCCCGGCAACCTTTCGGTTCGATGGATGGCCTCACCCCGAGAGGGGCTGGAACTGCAGGTAAAACGGTAAAGCTTTGAATCTAATTACTTCGCACCCTTGACCTTGGCCACGATTTCTTCGGCCACGTTCCGAGGCGCTTCCTCATAGTGCGAGAACTGCATGGTGTAGTTGCCGCGGCCCTGGGTCATGCCGCGCAGGGTGGTGGAATAGGCGAACATCTCGGCCAGGGGCACCTTGGCGGTGACCACCTTGACGCCGGCCCGGTCCTCCATGTTCTCGATGCGGCCCCGGCGGCTGTTCAGGTTGCCGATCACGTCGCCCATGTAGTCCTCGGGGACCACGACCTCGACCCCCATGATGGGCTCGAGGATGACGGGGGAGGCCTTCTCGCAGCCGGCCTTGAAGCCCATGGAGCCCGCGATCTTGAACGCCATTTCGTTGGAGTCCACGTCGTGGTAGCTGCCGTCGTAGATGGTGATCTTGATGTCGACGCAGGGGTAGCCCGCCAGCACGCCGGACTGCATGGCCTCCTGGATGCCCTGGTCGATGGGCTTGATGTACTCCTTGGGAATCACACCGCCCTTGATGTCGTTGATGAACTCGTAGCCCTTGCCGGCCTCGTTGGGCTCGACATACATCTTCACGTGGCCGTACTGGCCGCGGCCGCCGGACTGGCGGACGAACTTGCCCTCGGCGTCCACGCGCTTCCGGATGGTCTCGCGGTAGGCCACCATGGGCTTGCCCACGTTGGCCTCGACCTTGAACTCGCGCATCATGCGGTCGACGATGATCTCGAGGTGCAGCTCGCCCATGCCGGCGATGATGGTCTGGTTGGTCTCGGGATCCGACTTCACCTTGAAGGTGGGGTCCTCCTGGGCCAGGCGGCTCAGGGCCACGCCCATCTTCTCCTGGTCGGCCTTGGTCTTGGGCTCGATGGCCACCTGGATCACGGGATCCGGGAAGTCCATGGACTCGAGGATCACGGGGTGGTTCTCGTCGCAGATGGTCTGGCCGGTCAACACGTCCTTGAGGCCCACGGCGGCGCCGATGTCCCCGGTGCGGACCTCCTCGATGTCCTCGCGCTTGTTGGCGTGCATCTGGAGGAGGCGGCCGATGCGCTCACGGCGGCCCTTGGCGGCGTTCAGCACGCCGGAACCCGCGGCCAGCACGCCGGAATAGACCCGGATGAAGGCCAGCGAGCCCACGAAGGGATCCGCCATGATCTTGAAGATCAGGGCCGCGAAGGGCTCCTTGTCGTCGGCCTTGCGCACGACCTCGTTGCCGTCGGCGTCGACGCCCTTGATGGCGGCGATGTCCAGGGGCGAGGGCATGTAGCTCACCACCGCGTCGAGCATGGGCTGGACACCCTTGTTCTTGAAGGCGGAGCCGCACATCATCGGCGTGAACAGCAGCTTGATGCAGCCGGACCGGATGCCCGTGCGGATCTCGTCCTCGGTCAGCTCCTCGCCGCCCAGGTACTTGTCCATGAGGGCGTCCTCGGACTCGGCCACCATCTCGATCATCTTCTCGCGCCACTCCTTGGCCGTGTCGACAAGCTCGGCGGGAATCTCGCCGTAAATGACCTTGAAGCCCTTGTCTCCCTCGTCGAAGGTCAGCGCCTTCATCATCACCAGGTCGACCACGCCCTTGAAGTTCTCCTCGGCGCCGATGGGGATCTGGATGGGCATGGGACGCGCCTTCAGGCGGGTCTTCATCATCTCGACCACGCGGAAGAAGTCCGCGCCGGGACGGTCCATC
>JARLGO010000239.1 GCA_031292655.1 Geothrix sp. | reverse complement strand
CGCGGCTCGGCCCTGCTGGTGGTGGTGCTCTTCATGGCCATCGGGTTCACCGTCTTCAACAAGGGCCTGTTCCGCAAGGATCCGCCCAGGCTTGCTCCCGAGCCCGTGGCAGCCGTGGTTCCCGCACCGGCACGCTGAGCCCCCCATCAACAGCGCTCTGCGCCTGCGGCGCAGAGTTAACTCAGGGCGCCGAAAGGCGCCCTGAGCAGGTAGGAACCTCAGTCCTCAGGCTCGTCGTAATCGGCGTTGTGCCGGGGGACCCGCTCCGCGAGCCCGCGAGGCGGGGGAGTGGGAGTGGGCCGCAGCGCGGCGCACGATCGCGGGCAGCCAGAAACGCGTGCGAGCGGCAGTGCCGCTCGCTCAGCGTTCGCCCGGAGGGCGTGGGGCAGGGGACCTCAGTCCTCAGGCTCGTCGTAATCGGCGTTGTGCCACACGTTCTGCACATCGTCGTTGTCCTCGAGCAGGTCCACGAGCTTGAGGAAGCTGGTGAGCTTGCTGCCTTCAAGGGCCGTGCTGGTGCTGGGGGCCATGATGATCTTCGCTTCGATGACCGGGAGCTTGGCGGCGTCCACGGCGTCCTTCACGGCCTGGTAGGCCTCGGGGCTGGTCTTGATGACCCAGGCTTCCCCTTCATTGACCACGTCGTCGGCCCCGGCCTCTAGGGCCACTTCCATGACCTTGTCCTCGGCCACTTCGGGTTCCACCACGATCTGCCCCTGCTTGCTGAAGAGATAGGCCACTGAGCCCTGGGCACCCAGCTCCCCGCCGAATTTGGTGAAGTAGCTCCGGACCTCGGGGGTGGTGCGGTTCTTGTTGTCCGTCATGGCCTCGACCATGATGGCCACGCCGCCGGGGCCATAGGCCTCGTAGACCACTTCCTCGTAGGTCACGCCCTCGAGTTCCCCGGTCCCCTTCTTGATGGCGCGCTCCCAGTTGTCCTTGGGCATGTTGCTGCCCTTGGCCTGGTCCACGGCCAGGCGCAGGCGCGGATTGGCGTTCACGTCGCCGCCGCCCAGCCGGGCGGCCACGGTGATCTCCTTCAGGATCTTGGTGAAGACCTTGCCCCGCTTGGCATCCGCGGCGCCCTTCTTATGCTTGATGGTGGACCATTTGCTGTGGCCGGACATGGGGTGTGCTCCTTCAACAGTTCATTTCATCCTGTTCAGCAACCGCTTTGCGTTTGCTGAGAAATTAAATAAGAGTCTTTCAATCCTGCGGCGTCAGCCACGCAGGGACCGCCGGGACACCCGGGCGAAGGGCGGGGCTTCCTGGCGGAGCATGGGGCGCTCAAGGAGAAACTGGTACCACTGCTCGCCGTACAGCTTCATCTTGAGAGCCTTGCCGTTCTGCAGCAGGTTGCGGTTGGTGATGAGCCGCTCGTCGCCCTTGCAGATGCCCAGGCCCTTGTTGAGCGTCTCGATGGCCTTCTCCCGATCGCCCATTTCCACCAGGACGTAGGCATAGACGGCGTAGAGCAGGCTTTCCTTCTTGCCTGCCTTCAGGGCCAGGTCGAAGGTCTCCCTGGCCTTCTTCTTCTCGCCCCGCTTCCACTGGAGGATGCCCAGCATGGCCTTGGCGATGTAGTGCTGCATGGAGGCGGCGGCGAGCAGGGGTTCGGCCTCGTCGTTCTTCTTGCGCAGGTACTGCACCACGCCGATCTGGCCGTCGATGCTGCCCTTCACGAGGAACTGCCTGGAGGAGAACCGGTAGCCCTCCTTCATGGTTTCGATGGCCTTGTCAAACTGCTGCTTTTTCAGCAAATCCCCGGCGCGGGTGAAGATCTGCTCAAGCTCCTGCTGGATCTTGCGCCCCTGCCAGATGAAGAGCCCGGCGCCGGCGAGGATGCCGAGGGGGACGCTGATCCACGGGCTGATGTGCAGCGCGTAGGAGAGCAGGATCACGGCAAGGGCGGCGCCCACGCCGAGCAGGAGGTTGATCACGGAGACTCCGGATGGCACGGCCCGAAGCCGGACCAAAGGCCCATTTTATCGGCCTTCGGGCTCATTTGCCATGCGTAGGTTTTAGATCCTCTAGGCGATCACGCCGCTGCGGGAGGGGGCCGGCTTCCGCCGGCGCACCAGGCGCTTGGCCGGGGCGGGCGTGGTGGCGTCCTTCCTGGGCCGACCGGGACCCCGTTTGAGGGCGGGCTCCTTGGGTTTCGTGACCTTCCGTACCTTGACCTTCTTGTCCTTCTTCACCCGTTCGCGACGGACCAGGGCCGCTGCGGCCCGCCCGGTCACCACCACCCGGGTGCCATCCTTCAGCTTCTTCACC
Source organism: Geothrix sp. (assembly GCA_031292655.1). GTDB lineage: Bacteria > Acidobacteriota > Holophagae > Holophagales > Holophagaceae > Geothrix. The sequence goes on along the minus strand of JARLGO010000239.1, from coordinate 309 downwards.
TTGCTGCCCGGTTTCCGCCCCCGCTTGAGGCTCATGGCCAGGGGCTCCTCATCCAGGAGTTCACGTTCCAGCTGGGCCTGCATGGCCATCATGTCGCCGCGGTCCACCTCATGGTCATGGCCGCAGAGGTGCAGGAATCCGTGGATGACCAGGGTCTCGACTTCACGCCGGCGGCTGACCCCGAATTTCTTGGCCATTTTCTCGGCCGTGGGGAGGCTGATGACGATGTCCCCGAGGTGGGGGAAGGCGCCCTTTTCCACGCTGGAGGGGAAACTGAGCACATCGGTCGTCATGTTTTTTCCGCGATGT
>JARLGO010000033.1 GCA_031292655.1 Geothrix sp. | reverse complement strand
GCCGAAGCCCTTGCCGGGCTGCACCCGGTCCTCGTTCAGCACCCGGAGGGTTCGGAACTGTTCGTGCTCCGGGTCAAAGTACTCGCCGAAGGAAAAGGTGTGCCGGGTGTCCAGCCATCCGAAATCGAAATGGCCTCGGGATCCAGCGGGCCGCAAGGTGATCATGGCGCCTCCGGATTTCAGTATATGTGTTGCAACTCGTATTTCAAGATCCGGGCGAAAAAATCAGCCCCGATTGATGACCATGGACTTATCTTTGGGGTGTCCGAACGGAGGTCGCCATGATCACGCGGGTACTGGTGGGAGTGGACTTTTCTGAAGCCTCGAAGCAGGCTCTGGAACGGGCCGGCAGCTGGGCGGCCCAATGCGGGGTGCCCCTGGTGGCCATGCACGTGCTGCAGCCCCCCGCGCCCATGCTGCCGGAGGCCCAGATCGCCCTGCCCGACCCCGCCTGGCTCCACACCATGGAGGACCATGCCCGGGAGCAGCTGGAGGGCTGGGTCAAACCCTATGCGAACGCCTCGGTCGTCGTGAAGTGGGGCGGCCCCGCCGAGGAGCTGATCTCCGAGGCGAACCCGCAGACCCTGCTGGTGGTGGCCCAGGTGGGCCATTCCACCCTGGAGCGCCTCCTCTTCGGCAGCACCGCCGCGCGCGTGGCAAGGTTGGCGCCCTGCGACGTGCTGGTGGTTCGGGCCGAAAAGACGCACTAGCTTTGCGTTCATTTGTCATGCTCCAAAAAACGGGCCAGATGGCCCGTTTTTTGGAGGTAGGAACGGCCTCTAGCGGTAAGCGGGAATCCCCGTCACTTCCTGCCCGACGATGAGGGTGTGCATGAGGCCCCGCTCCGTTGAGGGCAGCCAGCGGCTGACCGAAATGGGAGGGCCCGCCACGAGGCGGGCCCGATCGCGGGAAGACGACTGCCACCCGAATCAGCGGTAGGCCGGAATACCCGTCACTTCCTGCCCGACGATGAGGGTGTGCATGTCGTGGGTGCCTTCGTAGGTGTAGACGCTTTCGAGGTTGGCCATGTGGCGCATGATGGGGTACTCGTCCAGGATGCCGTTGGCGCCGAGGATGGTGCGGGCCCGGCGGCAGACTTCAAGGGCCATGTTCACGTTGTTCAGCTTGGCCATGGAGACCTGGGCGGTGGTGAAGGTCTTGGCGTCCTTCAGGCGGCCCAGCTGGAGCGCCAGCAGCTGCCCCTTGGTGAGTTCCGTGACCATCCAGGCCAGCTTCTCCTGCTGGAGCTGGAAGCCGGCAATGGGCCGGTCGAACTGGATGCGGGTCTTCGCGTAGTCCAGGGCGCACTGGTAGCAGGCGTCCGCGGCGCCCAGGACGCCCCAGGCGATGCCGTAGCGGGCCTGGGTGAGGCAGCCCAGGGGCCCCTTCAGGCCCTTCACGTGGGGCAGCAGGCTGGCCTTCTCATCCACGATCACATCTTCCAGCACCAGCTCGGAGGTGGTGGAGGCCCGCAGGCTCCACTTGCCCTTCATCTCCGGGGCGCTGAAGCCCGGGGTGCCCTTCTCCACCAGGAAACCGCGGATGCCGTCCTCGGTCTGGGCCCACACCACGGCCACGTCGGCCACGGTGCCATTGGTGATCCACATCTTGGTGCCATTGAGGCGCCACTTCCCGCCGGGCTCGCGCACCGCCCGGGTGCGCATGCCGCCGGGGTTGGAGCCGAAGTCCGGCTCGGTGAGGCCGAAGCAGCCGACCTTCTCGCCGGTGGCCAGCCTGGGCAGCCAGTGCCGCTTTTGTTCCTCGCTGCCATAGGTGTAGATGGGCCACATGACCAGGCTGCCCTGCACGGAGGCGAAGGAACGCAG
>JARLGO010000238.1 GCA_031292655.1 Geothrix sp. | reverse complement strand
GGCGCCGGCATGCCGATGGGCAGCTTCAGGGTGCGGCCCGCCTCTAGAGGCACGGAGTAAGCCAGCCGCTGGGTGCCGTGGGGATCCACCGGCTCGCCCGCCGACAGGTGCAGCGTGGCGCCTGGTTCAGGCTCGGGGGTCCTGGGATCGGGGGTCTCGGAGTTGGGCATGCGCCCTCCTCGGCAGGTGCGTTCCCCAGCATACCCGGATCATTCAGCTCCCTAAGGCCTCCAACCAGCGATGGTGCCGGGGCATCAGGGCCAGGTAGAGCACGGGGGTCAGCAGGATGAATCCCCAGACGTGGTGGGCCCCCCGGACACCCACGAGGAGCCAGTAGGCCAGCCCGCAAACACTGCTGGTTTCGAGCACCACGGCGTAGATGAGCCCCTCCCGCAGGATCACGGCGGGACGGCGAGAGTCGGGGAGGAGCTTGAAGCCGCGGAGGATGTGGCCGCTGCGCCACCATACCCAGGCACCCGTCAGGAACACCAGGCCCGTGAAGAGGTAGCCGATCTGCTGGAAGATCCCCTCGGGAACCTGCGCTCCCGGTGGAATCGCGCCCGATCGCAGCAGGACCGCCAGCAGGGCCGGGGTGCCGAGGCAAAGGGCGAGGCCCAGCCCATAGGCCCTCCGATGAGCCGACCGGAGGGCCTGGGCCGAGCCATTCACGCGGCCTCGGCGGCCTTGACGCGGATCTCACCGAAAGTCTCGCCCTGGACCAGGGCGATGCGGCCCGTGCGGACCAGTTCCAGGAGGGCGAGGAAGGTGAGCACCAGTTCCTCTCGCGTGCGCACCTGACCCAGCAGCCCCTGGAAGGGTTTCCAGAGTCCGTCCTGCAGGCTGCCGAGCACCTCCACCACCCGCTGCTCCAGCGACTTGGGCTGGGTGCGCACCTCCACGGGGGGCGGCGGCATGAGCCGTTTCAGAGCTTCGCGATAGGCTCCCAGCAGGTCGAAGAGGGTGGCGCGGATGGGCTCCTCCTCCACGCGCTTGTGGTCCTCCAGGTCAATGCCCGGCGCAAAGGCGATCTTCTGCCAGTCGGACTCGCGGTCCGAGAGCATCAGGGCCGCGGCCTTCACCTGCTGGTAGTCCAGCAGCCGCTGCACCAGCGCCTCGCGGGGATCCTCCTCCCCGCACTCCTGGGGCGGGCGGGGGAGCATGAGCCGCGACTTGATCTGCAGCAGCTGGGCGGCCATGGCCACGAATTCCGCCGCGATTTCCAGGTTCAGCTCCTCCATGAGCTTCAGGTAATCCATGTACTGCCGGGTGACCTCGGCCATGGGCAGGTTCAGGAGATCCAGCTTCTGCTCGTGGATGAGGTGCAGCAGCAGGTCCAGGGGCCCGTCGAAGGCCGAGAGGTGGAGCGCCAGGCCGCGGAACTTCGTCTCGAAGCCCTTGGGTGGCTCGAAGGTCTTCGAAGCCTCCGGCCCAGACACAGGTCCTGCCACAGATTCCGGGATTTCCATGGGGGGTTCGGACATGCTTCCATTCTAGCCGGGGCCAGGGACCCGGACACCGCCACCTGAAAAGCAATTCACACCACCGATCAACTCCGATGAACACCGATCAAGATGAGCTGATCTTTTCATGCAGTTATCGGTGTTCATCGGTGTTCATCAGTGGCTAATTGTTTTTTTGATTACTCTTAGATTGGAATCCACCTACGGATGATCGACCCCGTGGGACTTCGGCGATTGATCGGTGGCAAAGAGCTGGGGCCAGGAGACAATGAAAGGCCATGGCCCGTCCTCCCGTCCTCCCCGGCCCCCGCCCCGCTTGGCTGAAGATCCGCGTTCCGGCCCCGGAGGTGGTGGCCGAAGTGGAAAGCCTCATCCGGGAGCAGCGGCTGGTGACGGTCTGCGAGGAGGCCCGCTGCCCGAACCTCCACGAGTGCTGGGGCGTCCACCGGACGGCCACCTTCATGCTCATGGGCGATGTCTGCACCCGGCATTGCGGTTTTTGCAATGTGGGCAAGGGCCGCCCCGGGGAACTGGACCCCCAGGAGCCCCAGCGGGTGGCCGAGGCGGTGGCCCGCCTCGGCCTGAAATTCGCCGTGGTCACCTCCGTGAACCGCGACGACCTGGCCGATGGCGGCGCGGCCCATTTCGCGACCACCATCCAATGGATCCGCGCCCTGTCGCTCCACTGCGGCATCGAGGTGCTCATCCCCGATTTCCGGGGCAGCGAGCCGGCCCTTCTCCAGGTCCTGGAGGCCCGGCCCGATGTGCTCAACCACAACGTGGAGACCGTGCCTCACCTCTATCGGCGCGTGAGGCCTGACGCCAATTACCAGCAGAGCCTGGAGCTCCTGCGCCGGACTGCGGACTGGCGGGACGCCCATGCCCCCGACCTGCGGGTGAAGAGCGGCATCATGGTGGGCCTGGGCGAGACCCCCGAGCAGGTGCTGGACCTGATGGCCGACTGGCGGCGGAGCCGGGTGGACATCGCCACCCTCGGCCAGTACCTGCCGCCCTCAGACCTGCACCTGCCCCTGCACCGCTTCGTGGACCCCGCGGAGTTCGACATGTACCGACGAAAGGGCCTCGAGATGGGCTTCCAGCGCGTGGAGTCCGCCCCCCTGGTGCGCTCCAGCTACCACGCGGGGGAGGGCTTCGGAGGCTGAACCCCCGAAGCCCCCCCACCGCGTCCGCCTAGGCGTGGACCGGATCGGCCGCGCCCAGGAACTGCTTCTCGAAGGCCGCCCAGTCCAGGGTGCCCGCACCCTGGGGACCACTGGGCATGCGAAGGCGGAGGATCTCCTCCTGGTACCAGTCGATGACGGGCTGGCCGATCTTCAGCGAAGGCAGTTCGGTGGCGAGATCGCTGGGGGTCAGCAGGCAGACCCAGCCCCGATCGTAGGGGCTGTGCATG
>JARLGO010000237.1 GCA_031292655.1 Geothrix sp. | reverse complement strand
TCAGCTGGGCCTGCTCTGGCTCCAGGGCGCCCAGCTCCACCGCCAGAACCAAGTGCTGGAGGGCCTGCGCGAGGACATCCAGGTCCTCGCCGAATCCATCGAAGACAGCCAGTCTTCGACCTCCTACGAGGAGGGGGGCGATGCCGTGCCGGCGCGCTTCCAGGCCGACCCGGCCTCGAAGAAGAAGATGGCCGTGCTGGGCGTCGAGGAAGAGCAGGACCCGGCAGCCAAGGAGCTCCAGGCCTCCAAGGACTCGGCCCAGAAGGCCCTGAAGGACGCCCGGGAAGTCCGGTCCAAGCTCTCCCTAGAAGAAAATGCCCGCAAGGCCGAGGAGGCCCGCAAGGTCCAGACCGCCACCAGTTCCTGGCAGCTCTGGAGCTGGGGGGCCCTCGCCTTCGTGGTCCTGGCCCTCGTGGGGCGGGCCTTCCTCCGCCGGCGGGCCTGATGTCCCTGCTCGAGTATCTCCGCGACGATCCGGAATGCCGGAACCTGGCCGAGGGCGCCGTGCACGCCGTGGCCCCGGCCCTGGACGAGCCCGATCCCCACCATGTCTCCATGGAACTGAACGACTGGGCCTTCACGCTCGCGGGCCGGATGCCGCTGCCGTGGAACACCCACAAGGCCATCGATGCCCTGAACCACCTGCTCTTCGAGGACCTGGGCTTCGAGGGGGACCGGGAAACCTACGATGATCCGCTCAACGCCCTGCTGCCCGCAGTCCTCGTCCGCCGGAAGGGCCTGCCCATCACCCTCTCGATCCTGTGGGTGGACCTCGCGCGCCGCATGGGCTTCGACGCCGTGGGCGTGGGGCTCCCCGGGCACTTCATCGCCGCCCTGCGCAACGATTTCGGGCTCCTCTGCTTCGATCCCTTCCACCGGGGGCGACCGGTGGGCGAAGAAGGCGGCGCCGAACTGGTGAAATCCGCCACCGGCGGACGGGCGACCTTCCATCGGGACATGCTCCGCCCCACCAGCGACCGGGGCATCCTCATCCGCCTGGTGCGCAACCTCCACATGCGCTTCATGCACGCGGAGAACTGGGAGGAGGCCCTCTGGACCGGCACCCACCTCATCCTGCTGGACCCGCACAATCCAAGGGCCCACAAGGAGCGCGCCTTCGTCCATCTCCAGCGCGAGGAGTCCGGCCCGGCCCTGAGCGACCTCCGGGAGGCCCTGCGCCTCAGCCCCGACCCGGACCCTGAGATCCAGGCCTGGCTCACCCAGCTCCATCAGGCTTGAGAGGCCGGGCGGCCTTGCCTGATCGAACAAACAACGCGGGGGCCGACTCGGCCCCCGCGCATTGAATACTGAAGACTCAGGACTGAAGACCTACTTCTGCTGCGCCTCGACGACCGTGAGCGCCGTGAGGTGGATGATGTCGTTGAGGTCGGCGTGCCGCTGGAGCACGTGGACCGGAGCGGCCATGCCGCAGGTGATGGGGCCGATGACTTCGGCGCCCGCCAGCCGCTGCACCAGCTTGTAGGCGATGTTGCCGCTGGTGAGATCCGGGAAGATCAGCACGTTCGGACCACCCGGCAGATCCACCCAGGGGTAGTCCTCGGCCAGGATGCCTTCACCCAGGGCGGTGTCCGCCTGCATCTCGCCATCGCACTTCAGCTCGGGGCGGGCGACCTTGATGATCTCGACAGCCTTCTGGACCTTGCGGACCAGGGGGTGATCCACGCTGCCGAAGTCGGAGAAGGAGAGCATGGCCACCTTCGGTTCGATGTTGAAGGTGTTCTGCACCAGGTCCGCCGTGAGGAGGGCGATCTCCGCCAGATCCTCATGGTTGGGTTCGATGTTCATGGTGGTGTCGGCGAAGAACAAGACGCGGTTCTTCAGCACCATGGTGTAGACGCCGCTGACCCGCTTCACGCCCTTGCGGGTTCCGATCACTTCCAGGCAGGGCCGGATGCAGTCGGGATAGTACATCGTCAGGCCGGCGATGAGGCCATCGGCCTTGCCCAGGCGGCACATCATGGCACCGAGGTAGATCCGCCGCTGGAGGAGGCGGTCGGCTTCGAAGGGCGTCACGCCCCGGCGCTTCCGCAGTTCATAGAGGGCGCTCTCGGCCTCCTGGCGCCAGGGCACCGCGTTGAGGTCCAGGATCTCGATGCCCTCCAGGCCGATGCCGCGGCTGGCGGCCACGGCCCGGATCTTGGCGGAGTCGCCCAGCAGAATGGGCAGGCAGATGCCCTCGTCCACCATCTGGGACACGGCCTGCAGGATCAGCGGGTGCTCGCCTTCCGGGAAGACCACGCGCTTGGGGTCGGCCTTGGCCCGGTTGACCACGCTGCGGATCACATCCTTGCTGCGGCCCTGGAGCCCCTCCAGGCGCTCCTTGTAGGCCGTCATGTCGGCGATGGGCATCCGGGCCACGCCGGTCTCCATGGCGGCCTTGGCGACGGCCGGGGCCACCCAGAGCAGCACACGGGGGTCGAAGGGCTTGGGGATGATGTATTCCGGGCCGAAGCTGAACTTCTGGCCCGCGTAGGCCCTCACGACGGAATCCGGCACTTCCTCCCGGGTCAGCGAGGCCAGGGCCATGGCCGCAGCCAGCTTCATGGGCTCATTGATCTCGGAGGCGCGCACATCCAGGGCCCCACGGAAGATGAAGGGGAAGCCGAGGACGTTGTTCACCTGGTTCGGGAAGTCGCTGCGGCCCGTGGCCATGATGACGTCGGGGCGCGTGGCCTTCGCCAGGTGGTAGTCGATCTCCGGATCGGGGTTGGCCAGGGCGAAGACGATGGGATCCTTGGCCATGCTGAGGAGCATCTCGGGCGTCAGGGCCCCCTTGCTGGAGCAGCCCACGAACACGTCCGCATCCTTGATCGTGTCGGCCAGGGTGCGCCACTCGCTGGGCTTTGCGAACTTGTCCTTGTACTTGTTGTTGCCCTCCGTGCGGCCGGTGTAGACCAGGCCCTTGGTGTCGCAGAGCCAGAGGTTCTCCAGCTTGACCCCGGCGCTGACCATCATGTTCGCGCAGGCGATGGCGGAGGCGCCGGCGCCGCTGAACACCACCTTCATGTCCCCGAGCTTCTTCTTGACGATCTCCGAGGCGTTCAGGAGGGCCGCGGTGCTGATGATGGCCGTGCCGTGCTGGTCGTCGTGGAAGACGGGGATGTTCATTTCCTTCTTCAACCGGGTCTCGATCTCGAAGCACTCGGGGGCCTTGATGTCCTCAAGGTTGACGCCGCCGAAGGTGGGCTCCAGGGCCTTGACCACCTGGCAGAACCGGTCGATGTCCAGCTCGTTCACTTCGATGTCGAACACGTCGATGTCGGCGAAGCGCTTGAAGAGGACGCCCTTCCCCTCCATGACCGGCTTGCCGGCCAGGGCGCCGATGTTCCCCAGGCCCAGCACGGCCGTGCCATTGGAGATGACCGCCACCAAGTTGCCCTTGGCGGTGTACTTGTAGGCGTCTTCGGGGTTCTTCTCGATCTCCAGGCAGGGTTCCGCCACGCCAGGGGAGTAGGCATTGGCGAGGTCGCGGGCCGTGGAGCAGGGCTTGGTGGCGACAACCTCGATCTTTCCTTTGCGTCCCTGCGAATGGTAGTCGAGGGCTTCCTGTTTGCGACTCATGGCCTTACTCCTTGGATCTGTTCACCGCTCATTTTCGGGTTGATTTTACGAATGTCCGGTTGATGGTTGATCAATGACAACTGGTCTATAAGCCCTCTCTAGGGATCCAGATCTCCTCCTTGGCTAAGGCCGGCAAGTCCTCGCTCCCGCGCCACGGGGCCTTCAAGGCCCATCCAGGGCATGGGGCTCGGCCCTGAGGCGGGAACCGTCCTCCTGGAATTCGAACCCCCTCCGTCAGGGTTCAATCCCCGCAGAAGGTTCGAGTTTCCACATGTGTCGTACAAATCACCATCCGGGAATATTGTTTGGAAATAGTTGAAATTAAGAATTCTATAAGTCTTTACATTGTTGGTGGCTGAACACAAGTGATAATTATACATCATGAATCATGACCGGCAAGCGCAGGCCGGTCCGAGAGGATGATCCCGCAGGGCCAGGAGCCCCGGCGGGGGTCCGGCGCGGCTCAGCCCACCGCGGCCGCCAGCCCCTTCTCGAAATGCAGCCGCACCATGGCGGCGGCGGGGGCGGGATCCCGCCGCTCCAGCGCCTCCATCAAGGCGGCGTGCTCGGCGAGGGACTCGGCGATGCGGCCCTGGTGGAACAGCGAATGATGGCGGTTGAGTTTCATCACCTTGCGGAGGTCATTGACGATCTGCAGACGCCACCGGTTGCCGGCGATGGTCAGGAGGCGCAGGTGGAACTGCTCATTCGCGAGAAAGTAGGCATTGCGCTGCCGCACCTGCTTCTCGAGGCGCTCATGGAGCTGGCGCAGGCCGGCCAGGTCCGCCTCGGAGGCGTTCTGGGCCACTTCCATGGCCGCGTCGCTCTCGAGCAGCGACAGCAGGCGGTAGACCTGCCGCACGTCCTCCGCCGACATCTCCGCCACGTGGGAGCCGCGGCGCATCTTCATGGTGACCAGGCCCTCCGTGGCGAGCACCTTCAGCGCCTCACGCATCGGAGTCCGGCTGATGCCGTACTCCTCCGCGAGCTTCAGTTCATCGATCCGGGTCCCCGGTTCGAGCTCGCGATTGAAGATCTGCTGGCGCAGGCGCTCCGCCACCTGTTCGTACAGGGCCTGGGGCGCCAGGCTCGGCGCGGGGGTGGCGAAAGGCTTGTTGGGCGTGGTCATGGATATTCCAAAGGGCCTGGGTCAAGGGGTTACATCGTGGTTGAATTCATAATTACCTCCAGATTACACCCCGAGGTCCGGAACTGTCCCGCGGATCCAGGGCCTTGCGGCCCGAATCGCGGGGAGGTCCTTCCCGGAGCCGGCCCAGAGGCGTAGGCTCCATCCATCCAGTCCGGAGCCCCCATGCGTGTGCTGCCCCTCCTCCTCGGCCTGCTGCTGGCCCTTCCCCTCTCGGCCCAGAAGGCCAGGCCCGCCTCCAAAGCGGCCGAAACCGCCAGAGAGGCGAAGGTCGACTGGGACGGGGAGTGGTCCCTGGCCGCCGCCCAGAGCGACAAGCTGGACGAGCAGATCGAGGATTTCCTCAAGGACCAGAACTTCGCCATGAAGCTCTACTGGAAGAAGAAGCTCCAGTCTGCCTGCCGCAGCTTCAGCAAGCTGGACATCCTGGCCGGCGACAGTTTCGCCGTCACCATGGGGAAGGAACGGCCCATCGACACGCCCGCCGACGGCACCGAGGCGGACTGGAAACGCAGCGACGACGAAAAGTTCAAGGTCACCCTCACCCGCAACGGGCCGACCATGATCCAGACCCTCACCGGCGACGGCTACACCCTGAAGTACGTGTATTCCATGCGGAAGGACGGGGATTCCCTGGCCCTCCAGGCCACCTACACCCATCCCAAGCTCGACAGCCCGTTCAGCTACAAGCTCGTCTTCAAGCGCAGCGATTAGGGCCTGGTCCCGGTCAGACTGGGGGGATGCTCCCGCTGGCTCCGCCCCCCCTCCCCTGCCGCGCCCCCTGGTGGGCGGCCTCGGGGCACCTGCAGACCATCCTCGGCAACTACCTGCCGGAACATTTCCAGACCTATCCGTCCGAACCCTTCCGGATCCCCCTTGGCGATGGCGACCAGCTCGCCGGGCGCCACTACCCGGGTGAGACGGACGTGCTGATGCTGGTCTTCCACGGCCTGGGGGGGGACGACCAGGCCCACTACGTGCGCCGCACCGTGGCCCTGGCCCGGAAGCTGGGCCATCACGTCTGGACCCTGAACCACCGGGGCTGCGGCGCGGGCCGCGGCCTCGCCAGGAAGCCCTACCACAGCGGCTCGGGGGACGACCTGGGCGCCGCCTTCGCCCGGGCCAGGGTCCTCCACCCGGAGCTGCGTCAGCTGGCCGTGGCCTATTCCCTGTCCGCCAACGCCCTGCTGCTGAACCTGGGGGGCGGCCTGCCGGAGCCCGCCGCCCGGCCCGACCTGGCCATCGCCGTGAATCCCCCCGTGGATCTGGGGGCCTGCTCCCATCGGATCCACCAGGGCCTCAGCCGCCTCTACGAACTGCGGTTCATCCGGCGCTGCCGCCAGGCCATCCACCAGCGCCTGGAGGACGGCCTCATCCCCGACGCCTACCGGACCTGGCCCCTGATGAGCCTGCGGGAGTTCGACGAGGCCTACACCTCCAAGGCCGCCGAATTCGGCGATGCGGACGGCTACTACGCCCGCTGTTCCGCCCGGCAGCACCTGTCCAAGATCACGGTGCCGACCGTGATCCTCATGGCCAAGGACGACCCCTTCATCCCCTGGCAGCATGCGGCGGAGGCGGAACCCTCGCCTTCCGTGCATCTCCACCTCGAGCCGCGGGGAGGCCACATGGGCTACCTCAGCCGCGACCTGCCCGGCCGCCGCTGGCTGCCCTACGCGGTCCAGCACTACGCGCAGCAGCTGCTGGCAGCCTGCTGATCCGCCGGGGCCGAGCGCCCTACCGTTTCGGACCCGGAAGGAGGGAGCCTTCCCGCAGCCCGGCCACCAGCCCGGGCAGGCATTTCATAACCCGGTCCAGGTCCGCCGGGGTGGTCCCCCGCCCCAGGCTGAGGCGGACGGTGCCCCGGGCGTAGGCAGCGGGCACAGCCATGGCGCGCAGCACGTGGCTGGGCTCGCGCATGCCCGTGCTGCAGGCGCTGCCGGTGGACACGCAAATGCCCTGTTCCGCCAGCCGCAGCTGCAGGGCCTCGCCCTCCAGCCCCGCGAAACCCACCAGGCTGGTGTTGGGCAGGCGTTCCGTGCCGGCCCCGTGGATCCGGACCTCCGGTATCTCCATGAGGATGCGGGTCTCCAGCGCATCGCGCAGGCGGCGCACCCGGTCCATCTCCGGCAGGCGCGCCCCGGCCAGTTCCGCCGCCTTGCCGAGCCCCACGATCCCGGGGACATTTTCCGTGCCGCCCCGCCGCCCGCGCTCTTGGGAACCGCCCAGCATGAAGGGCTTCAACCGCACCCCGCGGCGGATCATGAGCAGACCCGTGCCCTTGGGCCCATGGAACTTGTGGCCGCTGAGCGAGAGCAGGTCCGCCCCCCAGGCCGCGGCATCCACGGGGATCTTGCCCATGGCTTGAGTGGCGTCCACCAGGAAGAGGGCCCCTTTCGACCGGGCCAGGGAGGCGGCCTCCTCCACCGGAAACAGGACGCCCGATTCGTTGTTGGCGGCCATGACGGCCACGAGGGCGGTGTCCGGACGCAGGGCCCGCTCCAGCGCCGCCAGGTCCAGACGGCCCTCGCCGTCCACGCCCACGTCCGTGGCTTCGCCCCCCTGTCCCTTCCACCACTCCACCAGCGCCCGCACGGCGGGATGTTCGACGGCGGTGGTGACCAGGTGCCGCTTGGATGGAAAGGCCTCCCACACCCCCCGGAAGGCGTGGTTCAGGCTTTCGGTGCCGCCGGACGTGAAGACGATTTCCGCCGGGGTGCAGCCCACCAGGGCCGCCACCTGCTCCCGCGCCGCCACCACGGCGCCGTCCGACAGGTGCCCCAGCGCGTAAGCCGCGCTGGCATTGCCGAAGCGCTCCGTGAACCAGGGCCCCATGGCCTCGAAGGCCTGCGGGTCCAGGGACGTGGTGGCGTTGTGGTCCAGGTAGATCAGGTCCATGACCTCATTATCCCATCGCCTGGAGCCTGGCCAGAGCCTCGGCTCGCGCCGCCAGGCTGGGCGCCTTGCCCTGGAAAGTCTTCCCGGCGCCGCCGCCCTTGGCCCCCAGGACCGCCGCGAGGGCCTTCCCGGCGGCGGGCACATCCAACGGGGAGCCTTCCCCGGCGCTCAGGAGGAAGATCCCCTGGCCGCCTGCCTCGGCGGTGAGAAACACGGCCTTGGCGGGATCCAGCCCCAGGATGCCCCGGGCCAGCTTCTGGAGGAAGGCCATGTCCCGGTGCTCCAGATGGGCCTCCACCAGGGCCCCGGGCCGCGCCGCCAGGGCCGCGGCCTGGTACTCGGCCAGGTCCTCCTCCAGCTTGCGGCTGCGCCGTTCCAGCACCAACAGCTGATCCAGCTTGATCTGAAGGGCGGAGACCAGCTCCTCGTCGGGGGCGCCCCCCACGGCGCGCCGGGGCCCCATTCGGTCATTATTAGCGCCCCCCCGCAGCCATGGGCGCCC
>JARLGO010000032.1 GCA_031292655.1 Geothrix sp. | reverse complement strand
GTTCATGGCGACCTGCTCAAGGGCAAGAACATCGTGCTGCTCTTCGAGAAGACCAGCACCCGCACCCGCTGCGCCTTCGAGGTCGGGGCCCTGGAGGAGGGCGCCCACGTGACCTTCCTGGATTCCGCCAGCTCCCAGGTGGGCAAGAAGGAGTCCATCGAGGACAGCGCCAAGGTGCTGGGCCGCTTCTACAACGGCATCGAGTACCGCGGCTACCAGCAGGAAGTGGTCGAGGCCCTGGCCCGGCACAGCGGGGTGCCCGTGTGGAACGGCCTCACGGACACGGACCACCCCACCCAGATCCTAGCGGACTTCCTCACCATCGAGGAGCACGTGGCCAAGCCCCTGCACCAGGTGAAGCTGGTCTTCTGCGGCGACATCCGCAACAACATGAGCTACGCCCTCATGTACGGCGCCGCCAAGACGGGCATGCACCTGGTGGCCCTCGGCCCCAAGGCCCTGGCGCCCGATCCGAAGGTGCTGGAAGCCGCCCGGAAGGCCGCCCAGCAGACCGGCGCCACCATCGAGGTGACGGATGACGTCGACAGGGCCGTGAAGGGCGCCGACGTGCTCTATACCGACGTGTGGGCCAGCATGGGCGAGGAGGACCAGATCCCCGCCCGGGTGAAGCTGCTCACGCCCTTCCAGGTGACGATGGAGATGGTCAAGAAGACCGGCAATCCCGACCTGAAGTTCCTCCACTGCCTGCCCGCCTTCCACGACTTCGAGACCAAGCTGGCCAAGGAGCAGAAGGCCCTGGGCCACGACATCCGCGAAGTGACCGACGAGGTCTTCCGCTCTAGACACAGCGTGGTCTTCGACGAAGCCGAGAACCGCATGCACACCATCAAGGCGGTCATGGTGGCCACCATCGGCTAGAAAAGCCCGCAAGGGCATGCTTCCGCAGAAGCGCGGTCCCGGTAGAATCGCGGGACATGTCCACCACACACCAGCAGGCGGAAGTCGTCATCGCGGGGGCGGGGCTGGCGGGGCTCTGCACGGCGCTGGAGCTGCTGGACCGGGGCCGGACCGTGCTGCTCCTGGACAAGGACGGGCCGGAGCAGCTCGGCGGCCTGGCCCGGGAATCCTTCGGCGGCGTGCACCTCATCGGAACACCCCACCAGCGGCGCCTCCGCATCCGGGACTCCCCGGAGCTGGCCTGGGAGGACTGGCAGAGCTACGCGGAGTTCGAGCCGGAGGACCACTGGCCCAAGGCCTGGGCGCGGCGCTACTGCGAGCGGTCCCGGGAGGACATCTTCGACTTCCTCGATGGCAGGGGCGTCCGCTTCCTGCCCGTGGTGAACTGGCCCGAGCGCGGCCTCCATCGGCACGGCAACCGCGTGCCCCGCTGGCACATCGCCTGGGGCACGGGCAAGGAGATCGTGGCCCGCCTGGCGGCCGCCCTGGAGGCCCATCCCCGCCGCCGGAACCTGGAGCTGCGCTTCGGCCACGAGGTCCAGGGGCTCGAGCTGGACGGCGGGCGGGTGGCGGGCCTGCGGGGCCGCCGGATGGAGGGGGGCGCCCCCTTCGCCGTGCGGGCCGAGCACGTCGTCATCGCCGCCGGCGGCGTCTGCGGCGGCGACCTCTCTCGCCTGCGCGCCCTGTGGCGGAAGGATCTGGGCCCGCCCCCGGAGATCATCCTCAACGGCGCCCACCCCTTTGCGGACGGCCAGCTCCACGATCGCGTGGCGGAACTGGGCGGGCGCCTCACTCGCCTCGAATGGCACTGGCACTACGCGGCCGGCGTGCACCACCCCGCCCAGCGGAAGCCCTTCGATGGCCTCAGCCTGGTGCCGCCCCGCTCCGCCCTCTGGCTCAACGCCCATGGCCGCCGCCTGGGCCCGCCCCCCCTCGTGGGCTACACCGACACGCGGTACCTGGTGGAGGCCATCCTCCGCGAACCGGGCGGCTATTCCTGGCAGCTGATGAACCGCCGGATCGCGGCCCGGGAACTGGCCGTCTCCGGCAGCAGCCACATGACCGCCTTCGTGGAGAAGCGCCGCCTCCTCCTGCTGCAGCAGCTCCTCTTCGGCAACCAGGCCCTGGTGGACCGCCTGATTCGGGAATGCCCCGAGGACTTCGCCGTGGCGGACAGCCTGCCCGAGCTGGTGGCGCAGATGAACGCCCGCAGCCTCTTCGGCCTGCGCATCGACGCCGCCGGGATGCGGGCGGACGTAGCCTCCTACGACGCGGAGATCGACCGGGGCGAGGCCTTCTTCAGCGACGAGCAGCTGGGCCGCATCCGGACCGCCCGCGCCTACCGCGGCGACCGCTTCCGCACCTGCCGGTATCAGAAGATTCTGGATCCCGGGGCCGGCCCTCTCATCGCCATCCGGGAGTTCATCCTGGCGCGCAAGAGCCTGGGCGGCATCCAGACGGACCTGGGCTCCCGGGTGCTGCAGGAGGACGGCAGCGTCCTTTCCGGCCTCTACGCCGTGGGCGAGGCCGCGGGCTTCGGGGGCGGCGGGATCCACGGCCGCCGGGCCCTGGAAGGCACCTTCCTGGGCGCCTGTGTGCTCACCGGCCGCGCCGCGGGGCGCGCCATCGCGGAGGGATGAACCATGGCCATCCAGAGCGGATCGAAGTGCAGCGGCGCCGCCCTGGTGCGCCACGCCCTCGAGCAGCTGCCCGTGTCCCACACCTTCGGCATCCCCGGGGTCCACACCACGGAGATCTACGACGAGCTGGGCGCCTCTGAAAAGATCCATCCGGTGCTCGTCACCCATGAGGCCGGAGCTGCCTTCATGGCCGACTGCCTCAGCCGGACGCGGCCGGACCGCATCGGCGTCTGCGTGATCGTGCCCGCCGCGGGCCTCACCCACGCCATGAGCGGCATCGGCGAGGCCTTCCTGGACGGCATCCCCCTCCTCGTCATTTCCGGGGGCACCCGCACGGACATTCCCATGGGCTTCCAGCTCCACGAGCTGGACCAGCACCAGATCCTCGCCGGCCTCACCAAGGGGTCCTGGCTGGTGAGGGAACACAGGGACATCGTCCCCACGATCTTCGAGGCCTACCGGCGGGCCATGAGCGGCGCGCCGGGGCCGGTCTTCGTGGAGATCCCCGTCAACCTGCAGCTCTTCCGGGGCGAGGTGGGGGAGCTGCCCGCCTTCGAGCCCCCGGCACCGGCGCCCCTGCCCCCGGACGCCGCCCTGGACGCGGCCGTGGACCTGCTGCTGGCGGCGCAGTCCCCGGGCCTCTTCGCGGGCTGGGGAGCCGTGGACGTGAGCCCCGAGCTGCAGCGTCTGGCGGAGCTGCTGGGGGCGCCGGTATCGACCACCCTGCAGGGCGTCAGCTGCTTCCCGGGCTCGCACCCGCTCCACGCGGGCATGGGCTTTTCCCGGGCCGCGGTGCCCGCCGCGGAAAACGCCTTCCGGCATTGCGACTGCCTGCTGGCCATCGGCACCCGCTTCGGGGAGATCCCCACCGGCAGCTTCGGCTGCGTGGTGCCCCCGGACCTGATCCACCTCGACATCGACCCCGGCGTCTTCGACCGGAACTTCAAGGCCCGCTTGGCCCTCCTGGGGGACGCCCGGGCCGTCGTGCCCCGCCTCCTGGCGCGCCTGGAGGCCCGGAGCCCCGACTGCGCGGCGCGGCGGGCCCGGGTGGCCGCGGCCCTGGCGGCGGACAAGGCGGCCTACCGGCGGGAATGGCTGGCCCAGGCCTCGGACCGCGTCAATCCGGCGCGCTTCTTCGAGGTCCTTCGCCAGCAGCTCTCCGACGAGGCCATCGTCGTGGTGGACGACGGCAACCACACCTTCCTGGCCGCCGAGCTCTTCGAGGTCCGGGCGCCGAGGACCTTCGTTTCCCCCACGGACTTCAACTGCATGGGCTACTGCGTGCCGGGCGCCATCGGCGCCAAGCTGGCCAGCCCGGGGCGAACCGTGGTGGGCATCGCCGGCGACGGGGCCTTCCTGATGACAGGCCTGGAGCTCCTGACCGCCACCACCGAGGGCGCCGGCGTGGTCATCTTCGTCTTCCACGACGGCGAGCTGTCCCAGATCGCCCAGGGACAGGAGATCCCCTACAACCGGAAGACCTGCACGGTGCTGGGGGCGGTGAAGCTGGAGGGCATCGCCCTGGCCACCGGCGCGCGCTACCTGGCCCTGGACCGGGACGAGCAGCTGGCGTCCGGGATCGCCGAAGCCCTGGCCACCGCCGAGCGGGGCCAGCCCGTGCTCGTGGACGTCCGCATCGACTACTCCAAGCGCACCCGCTTCACCCAGGGCGTGGTCCAGACCGTGCTCAAGCGCTTCCCGCTGGGGGACAAGGTCCGCTTCATCGGCCGGGCCCTGCTCCGCAAGGTCACGGGCTAGGCCCCTTCCCGCCTGCGGTAGAGTGGGACCCACACGTCCCTCCAGGAGTCCCCCATGCGAGTTGCCCTGCGCTTCGCCTGCGCCCTGCTCACCGTCGCCCTTTCCGCCCAGGAGCCCGCCCTCGGCGGCGCCTGGAGGCATGCCTCGGATTCCGGCATCCCCGCCGCCATCGAGGCCACGGTGAAGGACATGAACTTCATCAAGCGGCCCATCGCCCGGCACCGGCTCACGAACCTGAACCCCGCCTACCGGAAGGTGATGATCACCCTCTCGAACCGGGAGGTGCTGGTGAAGTTCGACGACCGCGAGCCCATCCACATGCCCGCCGACGGCCAGGCCGCCCCCTGGACCCGGGAGGACGGCGCCAAGTTCATGGTGGCCGCCCAGGTCTCGAAGGATCAGCTCGTGCAGACCTTCAAGAACGACGAGGGCGAGCGCACCAACGTCTTCAAGCTCAGCCCCGACGGCAAGGCCCTCGTGATGAGCGCCACCATCAAGAGCCCCCAGCTGCCCAGGGCCCTGACCTACACCATCAGCTTCGCGCGGTAGGGCATCTAACCGATGGCTGGTCGCCATCCCGCCCTTATGCTTTCCATCTCATCAAGGAGAAGGGAATGAGAACCCGATTTTCAGCAATCGTGTGGTCCCTTGCGCTTCTCTCACCAACGATCTGTGACGCAGAAGACGCTTCCACCCAGCCAGCTCAAAAGGCGGCACTGGCATGGCTCGTTCTTACCGACGGCGGCCAGTACGCCCTAAGCTGGGAAAGCGCCGCCGAGTTTTTCAAAACTTCGGTTTCCAAGGCAGCTTGGGTCGGCGCCATTAGCTCGGCCCGCTCCCCTCTTGGGGCCCTAAAGTCCCGGCAACTCAAATCTGCTGCCTTCACCCGCGCTCTTCCTGGTGCGCCAGCCGGTGAATACGTCGTCATCCAATTCACCACTCAATTTGAAAACAAAGATTCAGCGATTGAAACCATCACGCCCATGCATGAAAAGGATGGCTCGTGGAAGGTCTCAGGCTACTTTATCAAGTAAGTCCCTGGCGCCCCCCCAGCTCAAGTCGGACCCCACCCGCATTGTCTTCCACTCTTTCTCTTCGTTCCGCTTCCTCGGATTCACCCATCGCCCCGGCGCGGACGGGGCCGGTTGGCCTCCTTCGTCAGGCCGTCGACCGGGTTCCGATCTTCCAATCCCATTCCAGCGGAGGTTCAGCCATGAAACGAGTCGTCGGCATCGGCGGGATCTTCATGAAGGCCCGCAATCCCGAGGCCCTTCGAGCCTGGTACCAGCGGCACCTGGGCATCGATGTCCAAGATTGGGGAGGCACCGCCTTCCCCTGGAACCGGCCGGACGGCGTCACGGCCTGGAGCATCTCCCCCGATTCATCCGACTGCTTCGCCCCAAGCCGGGCGCCATTCATGGTGAATTATGTGGTCGAAGACCTCCACGCCCTCCTTGAGGCCTTGCGCTCCGAAGGGTGTGACGTCGACGCCAAGTCGGAGGAGTCCGAGTTCGGCAAGTTCGGTTGGGTGATGGACCCCGAAGGGAATCGCATCGAGCTTTGGCAACCTCCCGAATCCCCGGGGTCTTGAATTCATGGGGGTCCGCCGCGGCCCGACGGTTCCCCGCCGGGTCGTTGACTGAAGGCTTAACCTTTGAGTCAGGGGGCTGAAATGGAAGGCAACCTGCATTCAATGACCAGCCTGTTCACCCAGCTCGGCCTTCCTTCGAAGCCCGAGGACATCCAGG
>JARLGO010000236.1 GCA_031292655.1 Geothrix sp. | reverse complement strand
CAGGCCGGTCAGCGTCTGAAGCTGCTCCAGGGACTCGGGGTGAGGCTTCCCGTGGGTGACCTCATCGGGGGTGATGATGGGATCAAAGAGGGGCTCCCAGCCCCATTGGGCCATCTGCCGGAGCAGGGGCAGGCGCCGCTTGGAGGTGACCACGGCCATGCGCTGGCCCCGTCCCTTCAGTTCGGCCAGCAGTTCGGGGATGCCCTCGAAGGGCTGCATCATGTGCTCGTGCTCCGCGTGGCCGAAGCTGCGGTAGGCCTTCAGGACCACAGCCCCGTCCAGGCCCAGGGGCTCGAAGGTGTTGCGGATGCCTGCCTCCACCGGCAGGCCCACATACTTCAGCCATTCCTGCATGACCGACCGGGGCTGGCCGAGGGCGTCGAGAGCGTGGGCCATGCCCGCCTCGATGAGGGGGCGGCTGTCCACGAGGGTGCCGTCGAAGTCCCAGGCGATGAGTTTCAAGGAAGCCCTCCTGGGCCCCATGATGACATCGGTCAGGCGGAAGGCAGGTGCAGGGCCTGGAGGAAGGTGGCCTCGGTGGCCTTGCGGAGCTCCTCCACCACGGGGGCGGGCACCGGCGAGTCGACGGAGAGGACCACCATGGCCTCGCCCTTCTTCTCCCGGCGGCCCAGGCTCATGAAGGCGATGTTGATCTCGTGCTGGCCGAGCACCGTGCCGATCTTCCCGATCATGCCCGGGCGGTCCACGTAGCTCAGGAGGAGCATGTGGGGCTCAGGCAGGAAGTCCATGGCGTAGTCCCGCAGCCCCACGATGCGGGGGGTGCCCTCGAAGAGGGTGCCGGACACGACCCGGGTGCCCCAGGCGCCCTCCAGGGTCAGGGTGATCAGGTTGGAGAAAGCCCCGCCCTGGGTGGACTTGTGCTCCTCCACCACGAGGCCCATGCGCTCGGCCACGAGGCCGGCATTGACCATGTTGACCGGCTCATCCACGGCCCGGTCCAGCAGGGCGGCCAGGCCGCTCACGGTCAGGGGGGAGCAGTCGTGGGAGGCGATGGCGCCGCTGAAGCCGAAGGTGACGCGGTCCAGGTTGCCCTTCATGAGCTGGAGGCCGAACTCGCTGAGGATGGCCATCAGCTTGAAGTAGGGCCGCATCTGGACCATGACCGCCGGGTCGAAGCGGGGCAGGTTCACGGCGTTCTCCAGAGGGGCGCGGTCCAGGTAGGCCAGGATCTCCTTGGACACGTCGATGGCCACGTTCACCTGGGCCTCCTGGGTGTTGGCCCCGAGGTGGGGCGTCACCACCAGCCGATCCTGGGCGATGAGGGTCCTCATGAGATCCGAGGCGGGGGGTTCCTCCGAGAACACGTCCACGGCAGCCAGGCTCACCTTGCCGGACTGGAGGGCGGCAAGCAGCATGGGCTCGTCCAGGATGCCGCCCCGGGCCACGTTGAGCAGGATCACCCCGTCCTTCATGAGGGCCAGCTGATCCGCGCCGATCATGCCGCGGGTCTCCTCGTTCAGGGGGGTGTGCACGGTGATGATGTCGCAGGACCGGCAGAGTTCCTCGAGATCCACCAGCGGCACCCCCAGGTCCTGGCCCCGCTTGGCGCCGACGTAGGGGTCGCAGCCCAGCACCTCGCACTCGAAGGCCTTGAGCCGCAGGGCCACGCGGCCGCCCACCTTGCCCAGGCCGATGACCCCCGCGGTCTTGCCCTTGAGCTCGACGCCGGTGAACTTGGCCCGCTTCCACTCTCCGGACTTCAGGCTGGCGTTGGCGGCGGGCACGTGCCGGCAGGCGGCCAGCAGCAGGGCCAGGGTGTGCTCGGCGGCGCTGTTGGTGTTGCCGAAGGGGGCGTTCACCACGATGACGCCCTTGGCGCTGGCGTAGTCCACGTCCACGTTGTCGATGCCGACCCCGGCCCGGGCCACGATCTTCAGGTTCGAGGCGGCGTCCAGCAGGGCCCGGTCCACGGTGGTGCCGCTGCGGGTGATGATGGCGTCGTACTCCCCGATGCAGCCCAGCAGGGCCTCCTTGGAGAGCCCCAGGCGGATGTCGAGGTGCACGCGCGGGTCCGACCGAAGCAGGGCTAGACCCTCGCCGGTCACCTCGTCGGTCACGATGATCTTCATGGGGACTCCACCTTCAGGTGCGGGTTCGCTCATGGCGCGAAGGGAATCCACCACCATAGCCCTGGAGGGCCCGAAGGACAAGCCTGGGCGGGGGCCGGCGCGCCTACTTCTTGTAGATGCCCGCGCCGAAAATCAGGTTGTCCCAGACCTCGATGTAGCTGGTCTTGGACTCCTTCTTGCCGTCCTTCGGATTTAGATATTTATAGTTGTGCCAACCTTTGCCCTTGGCTTTGGCCAGCTCGATGCGTTCCTTGATGTAGGCCACGCCATCGGGATCCTTGGCGTTCAGCTGGTTGACGCCGACTTTGCTGGCGCCCTGGCCATGGGCCACCACCTTGCCATTCATGTCGTAGACGAAGACGTAGAGTTCCCCCCCGTACTTGTGGAAGCGGCCACCGGGCCTGGTGATCTCCCTGATGGCGGCTTCTTTGCCGTTGGCCTTGGCGAAGGCGATGGCCTCCTTCACGAGGGCTTCCGTTTCGTCCGGACTGGCCTCCTGGGCCCCCAGGGGAAGGCAGAGGACTGGCAGGCAGAGGAGGGCGCTCAGGTTCGGTCTCATTTGGGACTCCACGTTTAAACACCCATGATTTCGGCCCGGTCCGCCAGGAGGTTGAATCCCGGTCCCCAAAGAGGCTGTCTCACAGAAGTTCCGAGCGTTCCTGTCTCTGCACGGTAGAATTGAATTTATTTTTGGAGTCAATGAAATGGCCGAGGCCAGACGGTGGAATCTGCTGAACGTGCTCTTCCTCACGGGGACCTTGGCCCTGGCGCTGGTGCTGGTGCCCTGGCGGCTGGCCGCGTCGGGGCTGCGGTGGAGCGAGGCCCTGGTCTTCCTCGCCATGACCTTTGCCGTCGGCACCGCCATCAGTGGCGGCTACCACCGCCTCTTCAGCCACCGGGCCTACCGGGCCACCGGGCCCGTGCGGTTCCTGTTCCTCTGCCTCGGTGCCGCGGCCTTCGAGAACTCGGCCCTCAAGTGGGCCAGCGACCACCGGGTGCACCACCAGCATGTGGACACGGAGGAGGATCCCTACCCCATCGGCCGCGGCTTCTGGTCCGCCCACTGGACCTGGGTGATGGAGGACAAGTCGCTGCCCCTGGCCGGCGTGGCGGACCTGGAGAAGGATCCCCTGGTGCGCTGGCAGCACCGGCACCACTTCCTCATCGGGGCCGTGGTGGCCTCCCTTCCGCTCGGGATCGGACTGGCCACGGGGGACCTCCTCGGCCACCTCGTGTTTGGCGTGGTCCTGCGCATCGTGGTGACGCACCACACCACCTTCTTCATCAACAGCGCCGCCCACATGTTCGGCAGCCGCCCCTACACCGATGCCAACACGGCCCGGGACAACTGGCTGCTGGCCCCGATCACCTACGGCGAGGGCTATCACAACTTCCACCACCAGTGGCAGTGGGACTACCGCAATGGGGCCCTCTGGTACCAGTGGGACTCCACCAAGTGGCTGCTGAATGTGCTGGGCTGGGTGGGGCTGGTGGGCCAGTTCCGCCGGGTGCCGGGCTCGGCCATGACCCGGGCCCGCCTGCACATGGAGGAAAAGCGGCTGCGCGAACGCCTGGTGCTCGCCAGCCCGGGCATCGCCAACCCCATGCGGGACCGCCTGGCCGCCTCCCGGGTGAAACTCGACGCGGCCCTGGCCGCCCTCCATGACCGACAGGAGGCCTGGGGCCGCAAGAGGGCCGATTGGCGGGCCAGAGGACTGGCCAAGGCCGAGGCCTGGCGGGAGGTCAAGGCGGAGTGGCGGGCCTCCGCGGACGTGCACCGAGAGGAGCTGAAGGCCGCCTGGGCGGAATGGAAAGCCGCGCGGCTGGAGGCCCAGGCCACGCTGGCCTACGTCTAGGACCGACGGCTCCCCCCGCCTGTGGGATCATGGATCCCTCGTTCTTTGGAGCTCCGCATGGCTTCCTTCGACCTCCTCGTCATCGGCTCCGGCCCCGGCGGCTACATCGCCGCCATCCGGGCCGCCCAGCTGGGCCTGAGCACGGCCCTCGTGGAGCGGGACCCGCTGCTCGGCGGAACCTGCCTCCACCGCGGCTGCATACCGGCCAAGACCTGGCTGGAGACCGCCCACCGCTTCGAGCAGATGCAGGTGGCCGACGACTACGGCATCGACGGGGTGGAGGCCAAGGCCCTGAAGGCCAACCTGGCCACCATCGTCAAGCGCAAGGGCCGCATCGTCCTGAAGAACGCCAAGGGCATCGAGTTCCTCATGAAGAAGAACAAGGTGACCGTGCTGAAGGGCTTCGGCCAGCTGCTGGGCGGGGGCAAGGTGCAGGTGGGGGAGGAGGTCCACGAGGCCAAGCGCATCATCCTGGCCACGGGATCGGCCCCCAAGCCCATCCCCGGCCTGGAAACGGATGGCGTTCGAGTGCTCAACAGCGACCACATCCTCGAGATCACCGAGCTGCCGACCCACCTGGTGATCCTGGGGGCCGGCGCCATCGGCGTGGAGTTCGCCTCGGTGTTCAGCCGCCTGGGCTCCAAGGTGACCCTCGTGGAGTTCATGGACACGATCCTCCCCCTGGAGGATCAGGACATCGGCCTCGAGCTGGCCAAGATCTTCCGCAAGTCCTACAAGATCGACGTGCGCACCAGGACCAAGATCACCCGCATCGAGAAGCGGGCGGATGGCGTGGTGTGCCACCTGGAGGGGGAGACGCCCGGGGAAGTCGTCGGCAGCCACCTCCTGGTGGCCGTGGGCCGGGCCCCCCTGGTGGAGGGCATCGGGCTGGAGAAGACGAAGGCCCAGGTGGACCGGGGCTGCGTGGTGATCGACAAGTTCATGCAGACCGGCGAGCCCGGCCTCTATGCCATCGGCGACATCGTGCGCACGCCCTGGCTGGCCCACGTGGCCAGCGACGAGGGCATCGTGGCCGCGGAGCACGCCGCCCAGAGCCTGGGCAAGGACGTGCATCCCCATCCGGTCCGCTACGACCGCTTTCCCGCCTGCACCTACTGCGATCCGGAGGTGGGCAGCGTGGGCCTTTCCGAAGCCGCCGCCAAGGCCAAGGGCCATGACGTGCAGGTGGGCAGCTTCCCCTTCGCGCCCATGGCCAAGGCCAACATCATTGGCGAGCCCCACGGCTTCATCAAGATCGTGGCCGACAAGCAGTACGGCGAGATCCTCGGCATCCACATCCTCGGCCCCAAGGCCACGGAGCTGGTGGCCTCCAGCGTGGCCCTCATGGGCGGCGAGTACACCGTGCAGGAGTTGATCCAGACCATGTATCCGCATCCGACCTTGAACGAGGTGTTCCCCGAGGCGGCCCGGGCCGTCTACGGACGGGCCCTGAACATGTAGGGGACCCGCCCCGGCAGATCAGCACCGGGCGCAGAAATGGGGCGGCCCCGGCAGGCGCGCCAGGCCCGCCAGGGCCAGCTCCCAGGCCCGCGCCGGGCCCCGGAAGGCGGCGACCTCCGGGCTGAGCAGGCGGAGCGCGTGGAGCCCCGT
>JARLGO010000235.1 GCA_031292655.1 Geothrix sp. | reverse complement strand
GTGCAGGAGGAGTACCAGCACCTGGGCGGCTACGAGCTGGAGGCCCGGGCCCGGGCCTGCCTCCATGGCCTCGGCTTCGAGGACGCGCAGATCGACGGGGACGTGGGAAACCTCTCCGGCGGCTGGAAGATGCGCGTGTCCATGGCCAAGGTGCTGCTGGGCAATTTCGACGTGCTGCTCATGGACGAGCCCACCAACCACCTGGACATCGAATCCATCCTCTGGCTGGAGACCTTCCTGAAGGCCGTACCCGCCACCCTGCTGATGACCAGCCACGACCGCGACTTCATGAACCGGGTGGTCACCAAGGTCCTGGAGATCGACGGGGGCGACATCACGACCTACTCAGGGAACTACGACTTCTACGTGAAGGAACGGGAGCAGCGGGACGTCAATCAGGAGGCCGCCTACGCCCGACAGCAGGCCAAGCTGACCAAGGAAATGCGCTTCATCGAGCGGTTTTCCGCCCACGCCGCCAAGGCCGCCCAGGTGCAGAGCCGGGTGAAGGCCCTGGACAAGGTCGAGCGCATCGAGCTCCCCAAGAAGCGGAAGGTGGTGAAGTGGGACTTCCGCATCCCGGGCCGCTCCGGCGACGACGTGGTGATGCTCGATGGGGTCTGCAAGGCCTATGGCGCGCGCCGAATCTACGATCAGTTCGCCTTCCACATCCGCCG
Source organism: Geothrix sp. (assembly GCA_031292655.1). Taxonomy (GTDB): domain Bacteria; phylum Acidobacteriota; class Holophagae; order Holophagales; family Holophagaceae; genus Geothrix. The sequence goes on along the minus strand of JARLGO010000235.1, from coordinate 439 downwards.
CGGCGAACGCTGGTGCGTGATGGGGAAGAACGGGGCGGGCAAGTCCACGCTGCTGAAGATGGTGGCCGGCGCCATCCAGCCCGACGCGGGCTCAGTGCGCCTGGGCGCGAGCCTCAGCCTGGGCTACTTCTCCCAGCAGGCCCTGGATCTCCTGGACCCGGAGCTCACGGTGCTCGAGCAGATGCAGCAGGACTTCCCCATGGAGGGCCTGGGCGTGCTGCGCAACCTGCTGGGAGCCTTCCAGTTTTCCGGGGACGACGTGGACAAGAAGGTCCGGTCCCTATCCGGGGGCGAAAAATCCCGGCTGGTCATGGCCCGGATGCTCTTCAACCCCCCGAACTTCCTGGTGCTGGACGAGCCCACCAACCACCTGGACCTGGCCACCAAGGAGATGCTCATCGAGGCCCTGAAGGACTTCGAGGGCACCATGCTCTTCGTG
>JARLGO010000234.1 GCA_031292655.1 Geothrix sp. | reverse complement strand
GCTGCCGCCTGCGAAAGTGGTCCACGCGAGCCGCCAAATTGCAGCAAACCCGTGAGCCGAGGAGCTGGGTGCGGGAGTTCCGCACGCCCAGATCCGTGGGGGGCCGAGGCGGGAAACCGCCCCGGCCTACCCGACACGCGGCTGAATAAAAATCCCCGGCCCATCACGGTTTCCGGGGAATTTTGATATCTGGTACTGCCAACACTATCCGATGGCCACGCCGATGAGTTCAAATGCGCGAGCCTGGAGCGGCGTGGGGCTGGTCGTGCGGGTATAGAGGGGGCCGTTTTCTCCCAACCGGATCCGGCTCGAGCAGAGGGTGGCCAGGCTTTTCATCAGGCCGCCGAAGGACTGCAGGGGAAGGCCATCCTTGCCGTGGGACTTGGCCTTCTTGAGCTTCCCGGATTCGCTGGGCCGGACCGGAGAGACGGGCGTGTCCCGCTGCGAGCCCTCCTCGTCTGTATAGAGCAGTTCCGCCCAGGCCTGGCGCAGGTGCCACTCCACGTAGTAGGCCAGCATGCAGATGAACAGATGCGCCTTCACACGGTCTTCCAGGCGGTGGAAGATGGGCCGCACCTGGAGGTCCACCGATTTCATCGTTCTGAACGCCCTCTCCACCTTGGCCAGGCGCTTGTACGTCAGCACCGCTCGTTCGGCGTCCATCACGTCCTTGGCGACGGAGGTCCGGATCACGTAGATGCCGTCCATGGCGGCTTCTTTGGCCAGGGTCTCGGTCTTCCGGTGCCAACCCACGCTGTACTCGCCCACGCGGATGCTGAAGTAGCGGCCCATCTTGAACCGTCCCAAGGCGGCGCCGGTCTTCAGGCCGATCTCCGCAACCCCCTGCAAGGGATCCCGTTTCCGGGTACAGGCGTCCATCACCTTCTGGAGCCCCTTCTCCGTGAGTTCCAGCAGTTCCTCCCGCTTCCGGGCCCGTTCTTCCGCCATGATGGGATTGAAGCAGGCGATGAGCCGTTCGCCGGGGTAGTCCGGGTGGCTGATTTCGGCCAGGCCCCGCTCGTCGAACAGGCTGGGAATGATCACCTTGGCCTCCACCAGGGGCAGAATGCTCTTGTGGACCAGGGCAGAGATCCAGTCATAGCCGACGGTGGAGATGTCCTCCCGGATCCGCGCCGCCGTCACCATGCCACGGTCCCCAACAACCACCACGTTCTGGAGACCAAAGCGTTCCTTCAACTTGGCCACCTGGGCTGGGATGGTCTTGGGATCGCCCGTGTTGCCCTCCACCACCTCGATGGCCACTGGGATTCCCTCCTCGCTGCACAGCAGCCCGTACTGGACCTGGGGGCGATCCTCACGATGGTCCCGGCTGTGCCCGAACTTGGCCAGAGGACAGGTGCGGCCTTCGAAATAGGACGAGGACAGGTCATAGAGCACCGTGCAGCCAGTGATGAGATGGCGCTTGGCCAGGGCGTCCTCGACCTTCTCCTGGCGCTCCAGGAGCCAATCCATGGCGGCGTAAAATTCACCAGCGGCCCGCTTTTCCTGGGAACTGTTTGGGTTCGAAGGGTCGATGGCCTTGCCCAGCTCCCCCAAACCCAGCACTTCGCCCAGGGTGTGGTGCTCGGCACCCTTGGCCAGGGATTGGGCCAGGGAGAGCTTGCTTCCGGGCTCGATCACCCGGGCTGCCACCAGGGCCAGGGCCAACTCACGCATGTGATGCCGCTTGCCGAACAGTAGCTTGTCGAGGCCCAGCCTCTGGATCATGCCGGTGACGGCGACCACATGCCCGTGGGGTAGGGTCGCTTCAAGGATGGGATCCGCCGTTCCCACGGCCTCGCCCCGGAGGGCGGCCTTGAGGGCCTCGATCTTTTCCGGCGGCAGGCCGCTCAAGTTGGCCAGGGTCCGGGTTTTAACCTTGCCGCCTTCGCGATAGCCCTCACGCAGCAGGACTGCGGGCGGAGAGTTGCGGTTGGGGATAGTGGCGATGAACATAATAACAACATATCTTCATGAACAGCTTTGTCAATATGCAAATATTGACAATTTACATGCCAACATTTTAATCATTCATTTGCTGTTCAAGCCCCGCTGCAGCTGGGCCTACGGCCAACCCGCGT
>JARLGO010000233.1 GCA_031292655.1 Geothrix sp. | reverse complement strand
CATGCAGCAACCAATCAAGCGGCTGGGTGAACTGCTCATCGAGGGCGGGCTCATCACGCCTGCCCAGCTCCAGAGCGCCATCACCCACCAGAAGATCGCCCGGGGGCGGCTCGGCAGCAACCTGGTGGCCCTGGGCTACATCTCCGAAGAAGTCCTCATGGATTTCCTCGCCGTCCAGACGGGCGTGCCCCAGGTGGACGTGCGCCATGCCAATGTGCCCCCGCAGGTCCTCAAGCTGGTGCCCCATCGCCTCGCCGATCAGTTCACGGTCCTGCCCATCGCCACGCGGGAACCGAAGACCCTCGTCCTGGCCATGTCCGACCCCTCGGACCTCAACGCCATCGACAGCGCCCGTTTCGCCTCGGGCCTCACCATCGAACCGGTCGTGGCCTCGCACAGCGCACTGAGGAAGGCCATTTCAGACCTCTACCGGCAGGTGGAACCGCCCCCCGGCGCCATCACGGTGGAACTGGGAAGGGACTCGCGCCAGGAGGACGCCCTTTCGGTCTCCTTCGAACGGGATCCCCTGCCGGTGCCCCTGCCTGGTTCCGCTGCGCAGGCGCCTTCAGGCTATCCGCCGGACCCCTTCTTCGAACGGCCTTCCGCGTCCGCGCCACCCCTGAGCATCGATCCCTTCGGCTTCTTCGACCCCGCGTCGGCCCAGCCCCCTCCCGCGGCCCCGGTCAATCCCGACCTCGTCCCCAGCCGCGCCAGCGCCAAGACCATCCGGCGCCTGGAGACCTACCAGACCCGCACCCTGGTCCTGGGACTGATTCGTCTCCTCCAGCGGCGCGGCATCATCGGCCAGGATGAGCTGCAGCACCTCCTCGTCAACCTGATCGAGGCCCGCGAAATCAAGGACGACGACAAGGTCGGCTAGCTGTCGACCTTCAGGATGGCCAGGAAAGCCTCCTGGGGGATCTCCACGTTGCCGATGGACTTGACGCGGCCCTTCCCTGGGCCGCGCCCTTCGGGCTTCGCCTGCGGCAAAGTCGCCCTTCGCTCCTGCTTCGGGCTCATCCGCTGAAGGCGGTCCATCGGGGCCGTTTGAATCCTAGTTGTCGACTTTGAGGAT
>JARLGO010000232.1 GCA_031292655.1 Geothrix sp. | reverse complement strand
GGCCGGCGGCATCGTCAAGGTGAGCTGCTTCAACTGCCACCCCACGACGGGCATCGACCACCCCGCCGGGTGGGCCGACCACCTGCAGCATGGACGCAACGGCGCCCAGCTCGCGCCGGTGGCGACGGTGCCCCCGCAGACTCCGGTCATGGCGGGCTTCGCCCACTGCCAGAAGTGCCACGGCCCGAACTACACCGATGGCATCGCCGTGTCCTGCAAGTCTTGCCACACGACGGCTCCCCATCCCCCGAAGCCCTGGGCGAGCAACTCGCTGTCGAATTCCAGCCACACGCAAACCGACCTCGCGAATGCCCCGGCTTGCGCCCAGTGCCACACCCTGGGTGCCAACTCGGACCTGAAGCCGCTCACCCCCGCACCCGCCGGAACGGCCCCGGGCTGCTTCAACAACACCCTCTGCCACGGAACCGGCATCCCGGCCGGCACAGCAACAGCCGCTTCTGCCGCTCTGCACCAGTGATGGCTGCCTAGGCGGACCCCGAAGCCTTCAGCTCCACAGGAGGTGCCCCATCCGGTCGAGCAAGACACACGTGCAATCCCAACTCGCCCATCAACGCTTCACCACCTAATAGGGAGAATGGAATATGAAGCATCGTCCTCTGAAACAGCTCTGCGGGCTCTTGGCCTCCGCAGCGGTCGCCCTCGTGCTGATCGGTTGTAACGGGAGCGCCGGCCAGAACGGCGCCAACGGCACCAACGGCACCAACGGCGTCAACGGCGTCAATGGCGTCAACGGCGTCAATGGCGTCAGCCCGGTGGTCACCATCAATGCCGCCGCCCTGACCCCTGCGGAGTGGGCCAACACCTCCTTCCAGGGATCCATCCAGAGCGTCGCCGTGTCGGCCACTTCCGGCAAGCCGGTTGTGAACTTCAAGATCACCGACGGCTACGGCACGCCCATTTCCGGCTTCGGCGCCCTCACCAGCAAGGCCAGCACGGCCCTGGCGGCCAGCTATCCCAACCTGGCCTTCACCATCGCCAAGCTGGTCCCCGGCACCAAGGGCAGCCCCGCCTTCTGGGTGAGCTACATCGTCACCTCGATGCCGAACTCCACCACCGCTTCCGCCCCCAGCAAGCCCAGCACCGACAACACGGGCACCCTGGTCGATAACGGAGATGGCAGCTACAGCTACACCTTCTACCGCGACATCACCGCCGCCCAGGCCTTCCTGGACGGGGCCACCTACACCGGCAACAACGTGCGCGCCGACCTTGGCGACGTGACCTTCGTGCCCACCCTGACCCATCGGGTGGCCATTCAGATCAGTGGCAATGCCCGCGGCACCAGCACCAACACGCCGGATGGCTCCAACACCGGCATCGTGGGCGTGCCTCCCCTGGCTCCCGCCAACGTCATCTACGACTTCATTCCTGCCACGGGTGCGCCCGTCGCGGCCACGGACACGCAGCGCCAGATCGTCGACATCGACAGCTGCAACCGCTGCCACACCCGGCTCACCGTTCATGGCGGCGGCCGCATCGACACCCAGTTCTGCGTGCTCTGCCACACCGACCAGCGCAAGTACGGCAACGCCGAAGCGACCACGACTCCCGTCAGCGCCACCAGCCCCTACGGCGGCTACTCGGGCTCCACCAGCAAGATCAACGGCCTGGCCGCTGGCAACCTGGTGGCCTTCCTCCACCGCCTCCACATGGGCGAGGAACTCCAGAAGACCGGCTACAACTACGGTGGCATCCTCTTCAACACCATCACCTACCCCCAGAGCATCACCAATTGCCAGATGTGCCACACCGGCACGGCGGTGCCTGAGAACCCCAATGTCACCCTCCAGGGCGACAACTGGAAGAACGTGCCCAGCCGCCTGGCCTGCGGCGCCTGCCACGACAAGGTCGACTTTGTCGCCGGCACCAACCACGGCGACGGCCAGCTCAACGGCGGGCCCCAGCCTGACGATTCGAACTGCGTGAACTGCCACACCGCCGCGGCCATTGCCGTCGTGCACACCGGCTCCGCGCCGCCCGACATGACCAATGCCGGCCTCACGGTCGCCCAGGGTGGCGTGGCTTCCAACTCCCACACCAATGCGTCCTACGTGGCGGCCGACATCAACAACCTGCCCGCCGGCGCCCACTGGTTCAAGTGGAACATCAAGTCCGTGTCCGTGAACTCCAGCCGCCAGCCCGTGTGGGTGTTCAACTTCCTGCAGGACGGCACCACCCCCGTGGTCTTCAACACCTTTACGGCCGGCCAGACGCCCGCCGCCGAGATGATGACCGGTTACGTGGGCAGCCCCAACCTCTACATGGCCTTCTCCGTGCCCCAGGACGGCATCACCACGCCCGCCGACTGGAACTCCAGCGTCAGCGTCAACCTCCGCAAGCTCTGGCGCGGGGGTGCGGCTACCGGTTCCACCTTCACGGGCCCCGACGCGAATGGCTACTACACCGCCACCCTCGCGGGCGTCACCGTGCCTGCCAATGCCACCAACATCACCGGCGGCATCGGCTACTTCTACGGTGTAGTCGCCGCAGGCACCACCGGTGATGGCGCCACCGACAGCCTCCAGCTGACGCAAATCAACCTCCCGGCCTACCCCTGGAATGTGGCCGTCATCAACGGCGTCAGCCAGGCGGCTCCTTACCAGGGCGGCCTCTGCGTGGGCAACCCCAACCAGTACATGGTCGCCAAGACCGGCGCCGTCCAGAACGTCTCCCCCCGCCGCGCCATCGTTCAGACGTCCAAGTGCAATGACTGCCACCTGAACCTGGGTGTCTTCACCTCGGCAGTCTTCCACGACGGTCAGCGCAACGACGCTCCCACCTGCACCTTCTGCCACAACGTCAACGGCGTCGATGCGGGCTGGGGCTACAACATCAAGGAAGTGGTGCACTCCATCCACTCCAGCGGCAAGCGGACCACGCCCTACACCTGGCAGGCCGGCCACACCTACTGGGACGTGACCTACCCGGCGATCCTCAACAACTGCGAGGCCTGCCACGTCACGGGCTCCTACGACTTCAGCGCCAGCGCTAGCGCCAGCGCTGTGCCGAACCTGCTCTGGACGACCGTGGCCAGCGGCACCATGTCGGCCACCGGCATCGTTCTCACCGATCCGACCAAGTATGACTCGACGAAGACCTACATCTCCCCCTTCGTCACCGCCGGTGTGAACTACGGCCAGGGCCTCCAGGTCAACACGACCACGGCTGCCAAGACCACCACCACCTGGATGGGCACCACCACGGCCATCCCCGTGGGCGGGACGCTCGAACCCGAGCCCACCACGCTCGTGAACTCCCCGATCGCCTCGGCTTGCTACGCCTGCCATGACACCACCACCGCCCGGGCTCACATCGTCGGCAACGGCGGATCCCTGAACGTGGCCCGCAGCACCGTCACGACCGCTGTGGCCGGTGTCACCACCGTGCCCGTCGTGCAGAACGAGCAGTGCTTGATCTGCCACGGCAACGGCAAGGTCGCGGACATCCGCGCCATGCACATCAACTTCAAGTAGCCCGACCTCCGGGGCCCGGTTCGCCGGGCCCCACCGGTCGCCATGATTCTAAAGGGACCCGTAGGCTCTTCGGCTGACGGGTCCCTTTGATTTGGCCCTCCATGGTTGACACCCCAGGGGAATCGGGCCGAAAATGGTCCAGTCGTTTCGAGGTAAGTTGTGAATAAAAACATATTTAAAATCGTCTTAACCCTTGCGGTCGGGGGTGCCTGCGCGACCTGGTCCCCGGCCCAGGAAGAGGCCGTCCCGGCCCCCAAGAAACCGGCCGCTTCCAAGGCCCCACAGGTCCAGAGCCCCAAGGACCGGAAGCGCATGGCCCGCGCCAAGGCCGATGCCGAAGCCAGGGCCAGGGCCCTCGACATCAACCACGCCAGCAAGGCCCAGCTGAAGAAGCTCCCAGGCATCACGGATGCCTACGCGGACGCGATCATCGCCAAGCGGCCCTACAAGACCAAGGCTGATCTCGTCGTTTTGAAGGCGATCCCCATGGACCTCTACCAGACCCTTCACAAGCTGGTTGCGGTCCGATAGGGGACCTGGCCGGATCGAAGCGAGCCCTGGATGGGAGCCCTCTCCGAGGGCTTCTTTTTTGCGGTTTTTCCCCAGCGGCGGCCCCATTCCGCTAGTGATGCAGATCACAAGGCTGGTTGACACATTAGATTACCGGAAGATCATCATTGATAAGGTGCGTTTTAGCAGGCTCTTTCACGGAGGTCAGGATGCTCCCGTTATCCCAGACCACGGGTTATGCGGTGCGGGCCTTGCGGTGTCTCCAGGAGCCCGGTGGCCATCCGGTCCTGGTGGAGGAGGTGGCGGACTACACCGGCATTCCCCGTTCCTACCTGTCCAAGCTCATCCACAAGCTGGCCAAGCGGGGCCTCGTGGTGGCCCGCCGCGGGCACCACGGCGGCGTGGTGCTGGCCCGGCCCTCGACGGAGATCACGCTGGAGGACCTCTCGGAGGCCATCGATGGCGTGGCCTGGCGGAAGCGCTGCCTCATGGGCCTGCTGGGCTGCACGGACGCCGCGCCCTGCGTCCTGCATACCTTCTGGCAGGAGACCCTGGAGCAGATCCTGGCCCGGTTGCGCTCGGTGACCCTGGCGGATCTGGTCGAGAACCATGATCCCGGGGTCGACCGCTTCCGGGCCCAGCATGGCCTCGCCGGACCCGTGAGCGATCCGCCGGCGGCTCCAGCCCCCTCTCTGGCGACGACCACCCGCCCTTGAACGGATGCGCCGGGGCGGGCTCCGCAAGGGAGGACGCCCCTGGTTCCCGATCGCAAACAGGCCGCCCTGCGGCGGCCTGAAGGGGGGCGGAAGCCGTTCAGGCTTTCTTGACCGGGCGCTTGGCGGCGGGCTTCTTGGCGGCGGGCTTGGCGGCCTTCTTGACGCGGGGCTTGACCTTCCTCTCGGGGAGGGCGTCCGCGAGGCGCCAGGTCCGGCTCTGGTGCTCGAAGGTGCGGATCTCCTCCAGGGTGATGTCCTTCAGGCAGCGGTAGATGTGGTCGCGTTCCGCCTTCCAGAAGGTGTGGGACGGGCAGGCCCGCTCGTCGGAGCAGTCCTTGAAGCCGAGCAGGCACTGGTTCCGCCACTCGGAGCCGTCCACGGCCTCGGCGATGATGTCCAGGGTGATCTCATGGGCGGCCAGGGCCAGCACCACACCGCCTTTGTTGCCCCGCTTGGCCATCACGAGGCCCACCTTGGCCAGCTTGTGGATCATCTTGGAGAGGTAGGGCCTGGGGAAGCCGGTCTGGGCCGCCACGTCCACCACGAGGGTGGGCTTACCACCCGGATCTTCAAGGCAGCTCATGGCCAGGACCGCGTAACCAGAGGACTGGGACAGAGGAAGCATGGTCACCTGCATGGGAAGGGTTGAATGGATGGTGTAGATGATAGACGATCTTCAGGTCGAACACATCCAAAGGTTCTCATGGCCCAAAAAAAACAAGGCCCCCGGGAGCAGGGGCCTTGGGGAGGCTGGATGGGCCTTCAGGGCTTCCATCCGTTGAGGATGCGCATGTAGTTGGCCCGGGTGAAAGCCTGGGGGTTGGGGGACTTCTGAAGGCTCATGCTGCCCTTCGCCTGGGCCAGGGATTCGTATTCGTGGGCGTCCAGCCATTCGGCGAGGCCGGCCCGGGATTGGGCCAGGCGCTCGGGGCCGTGGATCAGCAGGGCGGACACCATCTGCACGGCGTCGGCGCCGGCCATGACCGCCTTGAGGGCCCCGATGGCATCGTGCACCCCGCCGGTGACGGCGAGACTGCCCTTTACGCGGCCATGCAGCACGGCCAGCCAGCGCAGGCGCAGCAGCAGGTCCGAGGGGCTGGAGAGCTGGAGGCTGGGCTCGGCGCTCAGCTCCTCGACATTGATGTCGGGCTGGAAGAACCGGTTGAAGAGCACCAGGCCATCGGCGCCGGCGGCTTCCAGCTCCACGGCGAAGTGGGCCAGCGAAGAGAAGAAGGGCGAGAGCTTCACGGCCACGGGGATCTTCACTTCGGACTTCACGGCCCGCACGCTGTCGAGGGTGCGCTTCTCGACGTCAGAAGCGGATTCCCTCGCGTCGGTGGGGAGGTAGTAGACATTCAGCTCCAGGGCGTCGGCGCCGGCCTGCTGCATCAGCTTGCCGTAGTGCAGCCAGCCCGCGGGGGTCGTGCCGTTGAGCGACGCGATGACCGGGACGGCGACGGCCGCCTTGATGCGGCGGATCTGCTCAAGGTAGGTCTCCGGGCCCAGGCGGAATTCGTCGGGCGCCGGGAAGTAGGAGATGGCTTCCGCGCTGGAGTTGGACGACAGCGCCATGTCCATGATCGTGCCCTGCTCTTCGCGGGTGATCTGCTCCTCGAAGAGCGAGTGCATGACGATGGCGGACACGCCGGCGTCTTCCAGCCGCTTGACCATGCCCATATCGTCAACCATGGGGGAGGCGCCCGCCATCAGGGGATGGGCGAGCTTGAGGCCGAGGTAGGTGGTCGAGAGGTTCATGGCGGTCCCCTCAGCTGTTCTTCGCGACGACGGACAGCTTGGCGAGCTGCTCGTAGACGGAATAACGGTTGGTGGCGTCGAGCTGGGCCGAATCCAGCAGCTTCTTGAAGTGCTCGGGGTTCGTCTGTTCGACCATGCGGTAGCGGGTCTCGTTGCGCACATAGGTGCCGAGGGCCACCTTGGGCGCGCCGGAATCCATCTGCAGCGGGGCTTCACCCTTGTCCAGGCGCCGGGGATCGAAGCGGAACAGCGGCCAGTGGCCGGAATCCACCGCCAGCTTCTGCTGATCGCAGCCGTGGGCCATGTCGTAGCCGTGGGCGATGCAGTGGCTGTAGGCCAGGATGAGGCTGGGGCCGTTGTAGGACTCGGCTTCCTGGAAGGCCTTCACCGTCTGGGCGTCGCGGAAGCCGAAGGCGACCTTGGCCACGTAGATGCCGCCGTAGGTCATGGCGATCATGGCCAGGTCCTTCTTGGGCAGGCTCTTGCCCGCCATGGCGAACTTGGCGGCGGCGCCCTTGGGCGTGGACTTGGAGGCCTGGCCGCCGGTGTTGGAGTAGACCTCCGTATCGAGCACCAGCACGTTCACGTTGCGGCCGGAGGCGAGGACGTGGTCCAGGCCGCCGTAGCCGATGTCGTAGGCCCAACCGTCCCCGCCCACGATCCAGACGCTCTTGTCGACGAGGTAGTCCGCGAGGTCCAGGAGCATCATCGCTTCGGGTTCCTTGAGGCCGGCCAGCTTCTGCTTGAGCACCACCACCCGCTCGCGCTGGGCCTTGAGGCCCGCCTCCGAGGTCTGGTCGGCGGTGGCGATGCCGGCGATGAGCTCGTCGCCGAGCTTGGCGGCCAGGCGGTGCATCAGCTCCAGGGCGAACTCCTGGTGCTTGTCCACCGAGAGGCGCATGCCCAGGCCGAACTCCGCGTTGTCCTCGAAGAGGCTGTTGGCCCAGGCGGGGCCGCGGCCGTCCTTGTTGGTGGTGTAGGGCGTGGTGGGCAGGTTGCCGCCGTAGATGCTGGAGCAGCCTGAGGCGATGGCGATGAGCGCGCGGTCACCGAAGAGCTGGGTGAGCAGCTTGATGTAGGGCGTCTCGCCGCAGCCGGAGCAGGCGCCGCTGTATTCGAACAGGGGCTCCAGGAACTGGGTGCCCTTCACGTCCAGCTTCACCGTGGTGCGATCCGCCTCGGGGAGATCCAGGAAGAAGCTGTAGTTGGCGGCCTCCGCCTCGCGCAGGGGAGCCTGCGCCACCATGTCGATGGCCTTGTGCTTGGGATTGCTCTTGTCCTTCGCGGGGCAGACTTCCACGCAAAGGGTGCAGCCGGTGCAGTCTTCGGGAGCCACCTGGATGGTGTACTTCTGGCCCTTGTACTCGGGGCCCTTGTAGTCCACGGACTTGAAGGTCCCGGGCGCGTCCGCCAGCTCCGAGGGCACGTAGACCTTGGCGCGGATGGCGGCGTGGGGGCAGACCAGCGCGCACTTGTTGCACTGGATGCAGAGGGCGGCGTCCCACTGGGGGATCTCCAGGGCGATGTTGCGCTTCTCCCACTTGGTGGTGCCCAGGGGCCAGGTGCCGTCCACGGGGAAGGCGCTTACGGGCAGCAGGTCGCCCTTGCCTTCCATCATGACGGCCGTGACGCGCTGGACGAAGTCCGGGGCCTCCGTGGCCACCATGGGCGGGCGCTGGCGGGTCGAGGTGATCTTGCCGGGAACCTTCACTTCGTAGAGGTTGGCCAGGGTCTCGTCCACGGCATGGAAGTTCTGCTGGACCACCGCGTCGCCCTTCTTGCCGTAGGTCTTCTGGATGGCCTTCTTGATCTGGGCGATGGCCTCGTCCTTGGGGAGCACACCGGAGATCGCGAAGAAGCAGGTCTGCATGATGGTGTTGATGCGGACGCCCATGCCCGTGTTCTTGGCCACCTCGTAGGCATCGATCACGTAGAACTTGAGCTGCTTCTCGACGATGGCCTCCTGCACTTCCTTCGGCAGGGTCTCCCACACGGTGTCGGCGCTGTGGGGGGTGTTGATGAGGAAGGTGGCGCCCTTCACGGCGGCTTCGAGCATCTCGTACTTGTCGAGGAAGCTGGTCTGGTGGCAGGCGATGAAGTTGGCCTTGGTCACCAGGTAGGGGCTCTTGATGGGGCGGGGGCCGAAGCGCAGGTGGCTGATGGTGATGGCGCCGGACTTCTTGGAGTCGTAGACGAAGTAGCCCTGGCCGTAGTTGGCGGTCTCTTCGGCGATGATCTTGATGGAGTTCTTGTTGGCGCCCACCGTGCCGTCCGCACCCAGGCCGTAGAAGAGGGCGCGGGTCACGTCGGCGGGCTCGATGTCGAAATCGGCGTCATAGGCCAGGGAACTGTGGCTGACGTCGTCCACGATGCCGATGGTGAAGTGGTTCTTGGGCTTGTCCTTGGCCAGGTTGTTGAAGATGCCCTGGACCATGGCGGGGGTGAATTCCTTGGAGGACAGGCCGTAGCGGCCGCCCACCACGATGGGATCGAGCTTGGTGTGGCCCTCCTCGCGGCCTTCGCGCAGGGCGGAGATCACGTCCATGGCCAGGGGCTCGGCGGGGCAGCCGGGCTCCTTGCAGCGGTCCAGGACGGCGATCTTCTTCACGGAGGCGGGCAGGGCGCGGACGAACTCGGGGATGGCGAAGGGCCTGAAGAGGCGCACCTTCAGGACGCCCACCTTCTCGCCCTGCTTCATGGCCCATTCCACGTACTCGTGGGTCGTGTCGCAGCCGGAGCCCATGACGACGACCACCCGCTCGGCCTCGGGATGCCCGAAGTACTCATAGAGCCGGTACTGGCGGCCCGTCAGGGCGGCGAAGCGGTCCATCTCCCCCTGGACGATGGCCGGGAAGGCTTCGTAGTAGGGGGTGCCCGCCTCGCGGGCCTGGAAGAAGGTGTCGGGGTTCTGGGCGGTGCCGCGGAGGACGGGGGCGTCCGGCGTCAGGGCCATCTTGCGGAACTGGGCCACCAGCTCGTCGGGCACCATGTGGCGGAGATCCTCGTCGTTCAGGATCTCGATCTTGGCCACCTCGTGGCTGGTGCGGAAGCCGTCGAAGAAGTGCAGGATGGGCACGCGGCTGCGCAGGGTGGCGGCGTGGCAGATGGCGGCGAAGTCGTGGGCCTGCTGCACGCTTTCGGAGGACAGCATGGCGAAGCCGGTCATGCGGCAGGACATCACGTCCGAGTGGTCGCCGAAGATGCTGAGGGCGTGGGTGGCCAGGGTGCGGGCGCTGACGTGCATGCAGAAGGGCGTCAGCTCGCCGGCGATCTTGTACATGTTCGGGATCATCAGGAGGAGGCCCTGGGACGCCGTGAAGGTCGTCGTGAGGCTGCCCGCCTGGAGCGCGCCGTGGACGGCGCCGGCGGCGCCGCCCTCGGACTGCATCTCGACCACGGAGGGGATGGTCTTCCAGATGTTGACCTTGCCCTGGGAGCTCCACTCGTCCGCCCACTCGCCCATGTTCGAGGAGGGCGTGATGGGATAGATGGCGATCACTTCGCTGAGGCGATGGGCGACCGAGGCGGTGGCCTCATTTCCATCGAGGGTCTTTATCGCTCGTTGGCTCATGGTTCTCTCCTTCCGGAGGCCCCAGGGACCTTGCCGGCAGCGGGTATCAGGACAGGAATCGCACCAGGAACATCATACAGGATGGTTGGGTCAAATTGATCACAAAGGTCAGGTGGTCAGACCACCGGCTGAGCCTCGCCCATGAGCTGCCGATGGATGGCCGCCGCGGCCCGGCGCCCCTGGCCCATGGCCAGGATGACCGTGGCGCCGCCCGTGATGACATCGCCCCCGGCGAAGACGCCCGGGATGGAGGTCTCGCCCGTGTCGTTGTCGACCACGACGACCCCGCCCTTGAGGGTGCGGAGGCCCTTGTCGGTCATGGCGATGAGGGGGTTCACGTCGAAGCCCAGCGCCACCACCAGGGTCTCGCAGGGGATCATGATCCGCTCATCGGTCATCTTGGGGCTGCGGCGGCCGTCCGGGCCGGGTTCGCCCAGTTCCATGACCGCGCATTCGGCGTGGGTCATCCAGCCCTTCTCATTGCCGTGCAGCTGGACCGGGGTGGTGAGGAACTTGAATTCGACGCCCTCCTCGTGAGCGTGCTCCAGTTCCTCCTTGCGGGCGGTGGACTCCTTGATGGTGCGGCGGTAGACCACGGTCACATGCTCGGCGCCCATGCGGCGGGCGGCCCGGGCGGCGTCCATGGCGGTGTTGCCGGCCCCCACGATGATCACGTTCTTACCCACGGTCACGGGCGTGCCGTATTCGGGGAAGAGGTCGGCGCGCATGAGGTTGATGCGGGTGAGGAACTCGTTGGCGGTGTAGACGCCCTTGTACTCCTCGCCCGGGATGCCCATCATCTTGGGCAGGCCCGCGCCGGTGCCCATGAAGAGGGCGTCGTTCTCCTTGCGGAGGTCCTCCAGGGTCATGCTGCGGCCCACCAGGGTGTTCATGACGAACTTCACCCCCAGGCCCCGCAGGGTGGAGACTTCCTGGTCCACGATCTTGTTGGGCAGGCGGAATTCGGGGATGCCGTAGAGCATCACGCCGCCCGGCTTGTGGAGGGCGTCATAGACCGTGACCTGGTGCCCCTTCTTGATGAGCTCGCCGGCCACCGTGAGGCCCGCGGGGCCTGCGCCGATGACGGCCACCTTCTTGCCCGTGGGGGCCTCGACCGGGGGCAGCTCGCTGGAGCCCAGCATGGAATCGGCGGCGAAGCGCTCCAGGCGGCCGATGGAGACGGGATCGCCCTTGATGCCCACCACGCACTTGATCTCGCACTGCTTCTCCTGGGGGCAGACCCGGCCGCAGACGGAGCCCAGGGAGGAACTCTCCTTGATGACGCGGGCGGCGGCCTGGGGGTCGCCGTTGACGATCTGCTGCAGGAAGGCCGGGATGTTGATGCTCACCGGGCAGCCCTCGATGCAGGCGGGGTGCTTGCACATGATGCAGCGGGCCGCCTCCAGCTTGGCCTGCTCGGGCGAGAGGCCCAGGCTCACCTCGTCGAAGTTGCAGACCCGGAGCTCCGGCGGCTGGCAGGCCATCTCCTGGCGGGGGATCTTCATCTTCTGGCTGGGCTTGAGGGTGCCCAGTTCCAGGTTCTTCCAGTCCAGGTCGGTGACAGGCTCATTGAGGTACTTGGAGTAGTCCACGGGGCCCGTGGCGGCCACGCGGCCGATCTTGCACTCCTCGGGAGAGCAGGAGTCCTTTTCCTCCGCCTTGTACCAGTCCTGGCGGTTGCGAAGCATGTTGAAGTCCACCTTGTGGCCGTCGAAGTCGGGGCCGTCGAAGCAGGCGAACTTGACTTCGCCGCCCACGCTGACGCGGCAGCCGCCGCACATGCCCGTGCCGTCCACCATGAGGGCGTTGAGGCTCACGAGGGTGAAGATGCCATGGGGCTTGGTGAGGTCCGAGACGGCCCGCATCATGGGCAGGGGGCCCACGGCCACCACTTCGGCAATGGGCTCGCGGGCGATGATGTCCTTGAGGGCGTCGGTGACCAGGCCCTTCCGGCCCAGGGTGCCGTCATCGGTGGTGACGATCAGCTCGGCGGAGGCCGCGCCCAGCTCGTCGGCGAGCAGCACCCGCTCCTTGCTGCGGCCGCCCAGGATGGTGATGACGCGCCGGCCCTTGGCGTGGAGCTCCTCGGCCGCCGGCAGGATGGCGGCGCTGCCGTAGCCGCCCGCCATCAGCACGATGGTGCCTTCCTCCACCAGCTCGGTCGGCGTGCCCATGGGACCGGCCACGGCGAACAGGCGGTCGCCCGCGCTGAGCTTGCCCATGGCCTGGGTGGTGGCGCCCACCTCCTGCATGATGAAGTGGATGTAGCCCTTCCGCGCGTCGCCGCCGGCCAGGGTGAGGGGGATGCGCTCGCTTTCGGGGAAGGGGGCCACCATGAAGAACTGGCCGGGCTTGCGGCCCCGGGCCACCTGGGGCGCCTGCACGATGAAGGACCAGGTCTCGGGGGCGATGAGCTTCTTCTCCAGGATCAGGTAGCCGTCCTGGGTCTCCTCGTCGGACCAGTAGAGCGACTTGCCCTTGAGGAGGGGCAGCATGAGCCGCTCCTCGGCCTCGATGTGGTCGCGGACCAGGTCCACCAGGCGCTGGCCCAGCAGGGTGAGGGACCGGGGGGCCCGTACCTGGCCCTCGTTGATCTCGGCCAGCAGCTGCAGGTTCAGGTCCCACATCTGGCGGTGGTCTTCAAAGAGGCGCTGATAGAGGGTCTCCGCGCCGATCTCCTCCAGCAGCGGGAACAGCTCGCGCTCCTCCGCCTCGTTGTGGGGACGCAGCACCTCGTAAATCCACTTCGCGCCGCGATCCACTCCCTGCCAGTCGGCGGCCCCGAGGGCCTCGGCCAGGCGCGTGAGCCGGCTTTGCGCCTCTTCGTGGGTGGCGTGCCAATTGGGCGTGGGCAGGCGGTCGGAGCTGATCAGCTGTGGGGCCGGGTTGGACATGATGAATGCCTCCAGATCCGATCAGTCTGAGGGCTTCACGGGCCGATTTCTCTGTCTAAAAACCTAAGTGAGGCCAGTTGTGATCAAGGGCACAGAGCGCTGTCGTCGCAAGGACTTATCGTGATTTTTAATATGCCAAGATGCTTATTTGATTTTGAGCTCTATCCGCTGATTCCGAGGCGAGGTCCCGCCCCGGGCGGACCTCGCCTGCGGTAGGGTGGAGGCTGCCGGAGGCTGCGCCTTGGAACTGCTCGACGATTTCCTGCCCTATGCCCAGGGATGCCTCAAGCACCCCTCGGAACGGGCCCGCCTGGCGGCCATCCTCGCCCAGTGGACCGCCCAGTGGCGGGGCAAGCACCGGGTCTTCGACTATGCCCGCAGCCACCACGGGGCCTTCTTCCACTTCAATCAGCTCCTGGACGGGAAGTGGATCCAGGCCTTCACCTTCGTGGCCACCCGGCGCGAGGGCGTCTGCCTGCGGGGGCCGGAACAGGACCGGGCCCGCAAGTCCCACAAGTTCCGCCACAACCCCTTGAATGCCGCGCCCCTGGACGCCCTCTTCGAGGCCTGGTCCCGGCATCCCGAGGCCCGGCCCGCCGGCCATGCCCTGGAGTTCTTCCTGGAGGAGACCCCAGACGAGGTCTGGGCGGCCTGCCTGGCCGAGGCGCTCCAGCACCTGGGGGCCTAGGGTTCCGCGGACCCTTAAAAATGCTCGTGAAACGACCAGACATTAACGGTAGTTTCCCTATGGGCCGATTGTAGTTCCTATGTGATGCTGTTCAGCATGGAATGCAATTATCTGCCATGGGGTTATCTATGAGCCGTCATGCAACGCTCAGTGCAGTGTTTTGTGCCTCCCTGCTGATCCTGTTCGGCTGCGGCGGCGGGGGTTCCTCCAGTCCGGGCAGCAGCCTGCCCCAGACCAGCATCCCGCCCACGGTGGCTTTCGCCGGCTGGACCCCCAATGACAGTCCCCTCCTCCAGTACAAGGTCTACACCTTCTCCGCCAGCGCCACGGACCCCAACATCGGCGGCTCCATCACGCAGTTCCAGTGGTCCTTCGGGGATGGCAGCACCCAGGTGACCCCCGTC
>JARLGO010000231.1 GCA_031292655.1 Geothrix sp. | reverse complement strand
GGTCTTCTCGAAGCTGCAGAGGCGGGCGAAGGCCTGGCGCTCCAGTTCGAGGATCCGCTCCTCGCTGACCTCCTGCACGAGGCTCACGTCCCCGCCGCAGAGGATGTTCGCCAGCTCGCCCATGATGATGGCGTCGTGCTCACTGGCCAGGCCCTGGAGCTGGAAGTCGCGCACGGCCAGCTTGAGGGCCTCGCTGCCGCCCCGGCCCGGCAGGCGTAGGGTGCGCTCCTTCACGGGCTGGAAGTCCGCGGCCATCTTCAGCACCTCCGCCTTGGCCTCGTGCAGCAGGAAGGCCTTGTTCATGACCCGGCGGTCCGTGCGGCGGAGGTAGCCGTTCCGCTGGGCCTCGTCGAAGCTGGTGTGGACCGTGGCCGTGCCGATGCCCTGGAAGGCGGCCTTGACCTTGGGCATGGGGCCCAGCTCGCCCTTGGCGGCCATGGCGTCCTCCATGCGGAGCAGCATTTGCAGGCAGCCACCCCCGGCGGGGATGACGCCCACGCCCACCTCCACCAGGCCGATGTAGAGCTCGGCGTGGCCCACCACCCGCTGGCAGGCCATGGAGAGCTCGCAGCCGCCGCCCAGGGCCAGGTTGAAGGGCGCCGCCACCGTGGGGAACGGCGCGTAGGTTAGCATGCGGGCGGCGTACTGGAGCCGCCGGGCCACCTCCTCGATGAGGTCGAACTGCTTGTCCTTGGCGGCGTTCAGCACCATCACCAGGTTGGCCCCGGCGCTGAAGTGCTGGCCCTGGTTGCCCAGCACCAGGCCCTTGAAGCGGCCGGGGACGTGCTTCTGGACCGTGTCCTCCATGAGGCCGATGATGCCGTCGTCCAGGGCGTTCATCTTGCTGCGGAAGGCGAGGCAGGCCACATCGTCGCCCAGGTCGATGAGCTGGCAGCTGCCGTTCTCGGCCACCACCTTGCCCCGGCCCTCCTCGCGCTTGAGGAGGATCACGCGCTTGTCTTCCAGGATCGCGTCGTAGGCCAGGGTCCTGGGGTTCAGCTGGGCCACGGGCACGCCGTGCTCCCAGCGGTAGAAGCTGGTGAGGCCCTTGGCGAGCATCTTCTCGACGAGGGGCGCGATGGGCTGGTCCTCGAACCTCATGCGGGCCACGACCCGCTCGACGCCCAGGGTGTCCCAGGTCTCGAAGGGCCCCAGCTCGAAGGCGAAGCCGTTCTTGATGGCGCGGTCCACGTTCAGCGGCCCGTCCGTCACTTCGCCCAGGCGGTTCACGGCGTAGGTGAGGTTCGGCGCGATACAGCGCCAGGCCAGGCGTCCGGCCTCCGTGTCGCTGGTGAGGAGCGTCTTCACCTTTTCCGCCGGGTCGTCGAGGCCCTTCAGTTCCTTGAGGATGGGCCAGTCCTTCTTCACCTGCGGCACGTACTCGCGGGTCGTCGGGTCGATGGCCAGGAAGGTCTTCCGGCCCTTCTCGTCCTTGGGCCCCTTCTTGAAGAAGCCCTGCTTCACCTTGTTGCCGAAGAGCTTCTTGTCCAGCATCCACTGGAGGAACTCCGGGAACTTGAAGGTGTCCCGCACCTCGTCGTCGGGGCAGAGGTCGTAGACGTTCTTGGCGGTGGCGGCCAGGATGTCCACGCCCGCCAAGTCCGCCGTGCGGAAGGCGGCGCTCTTGGCCCGGGCGGCGGCGTCCCCCAGCACCAGGTCCAGCACCTCGAAGGGGATCTTCTCGGCCAGGGCCAGATGCAAGGTCGCCATGATGCCGTGGATGCCGATGCGGTTGCCGATGAAGGTGGGGCTGTCATAGGCGGGCACCACCTCCTTGCCGAGGCTCTCCTCCAGCCAGGTGCGGAAGGCCTGGGCCTCCGCCTCGTCCACCTCGGGCCCCTTCACGAACTCCAGCAGGCGCAGGTAGCGCACGGGGTTGAAGAAGTGGGTGATGACGAAGTGCTGCCGGAAGGCGTCCGTGCGGCCCTCCACCAGCAGCTTCAGGGGGATGCCCGAGGTGTTCGAGCTGATCCAGGCCCCGGCCTTGAG
>JARLGO010000230.1 GCA_031292655.1 Geothrix sp. | reverse complement strand
TACGGCTTGTGGCCACCACCCCCTCAAGATGGCGTGTCTACCAATTTCACCACGCGGGCAACGTGGAAGGTCCAGTGTCGCTCAAAGCGCGGATGCGGTCAATGACCGGTTTTGCGCCTACTTCTTCGCGGGGATCGGAGCCGGGGCGGGGACTGGCGCGGGAACTGGTGCGGGAACCACGGGGGCCGGCGCGGTGGCCACGGCCTTGTCGATGGTCTTGTCCAGCACCGAGCGACTCTGACGGATGATCAGGACTTCGATGACCAGCGTGGTGGCCAGGAAGCCGCCGGCCAGCCAGTAGGTGGTCTTGGACAGGAAGGGCGTGGCCCCCTGGGCGCCGAAGGCGGAGTTCGCGCCGCCGCCGCCGAAGGAGGCCCCCAGGCCGCCCTTGGTGCCGGGCTGCAGCAGGATCGTCCCGATGAGGAGGACGCCGAAAACAATGAGAAGCGTGAGGGCGAGGCCGTTCATGGAAACTCCAACCTCCTAGTCTGGCAGAGGCCGGGCTCTACATCCAGAGTCCGGTGAGGCTGGGGGCCTGGAGGGCGCGGTGAACGGCCCCGGCCCGCTCCACCAGGCGGATGAAATCCGAGGGCAGGAGGGCCTGGGGGCCGTCGCTGAGGGCCTTTTCGGGATGGCAGTGGGTCTCCACCAGGAGGCCGTCCGCGCCCGCGGCCACGCCCGCCAGTCCGCAGGGGATCACCAGGTCGCGGCGCCCCGTGGCGTGGCTGGGATCCACCATCACCGGCAGGTGGGTGAGGGCCTTGGCCGCGGGCACCACGCTCACGTCCAGGGTGTTGCGGGCGTGATCGGACCAAGTGCGGATGCCCCGCTCGCAGAGGACCACCTGGCGGTTGCCCTCGCCCAGCACGTACTCGGCGGCATAGAGCCACTCCTCCAGGGTGGCCGAGGGGCCGCGCTTGAGGAGCACCGGCTTTCCGCAGCGGCCGGCCCGGCGCAGCAGGGCGAAGTTCTGCATGTTGCGGGCGCCGATCTGCACCATGTCGGCGCTGTGTTCCACGGCGTCGAAGGTCTCCACCTCCGTGGCCTCGGTGACGATGCCCAGGTCGAATTCGGCGCGGACTTCCTCCAGCAGGCGCAGCCCTTCGAGGCCCAGGCCCTGGAAGGCGTAGGGGCTGGTGCGGGGCTTGTAGGCGCCCGCCCGCAGCAGCTTCACCCCGGCCTCGGCAACGTAGCGCGCCACGGTGAAGATCTGCTCGCGGCTCTCCACCCCGCAGGGACCGCCCACCAGGGCCAGCTCCGGCCCGCCGATCTTCACGCCGCGCACCTCCACGATGGTCCGTCCCGCCACGGCATCGGCACTGGCCAGCTTGTAGGGGCTGGTGATGGGCACCACCCGGCGCACGCCCGCCATGGGTTCGATGCGGTCCGCCTTCAGGACCTTGGAGGCGTTCGGCGCCACGATGCTGAGGGATTCCGGCGCCTCGTTCACCTGGCAGCGGAGGCCCGCGCCTTCCAGCAGGGACAGGACCTCCCTCACCTGGTCCGGCGTGGCGTGGGTTTCCATGAGGATGAGCATGAGGTGGCCTCGGGTGGGGCCATTCTATCGGGCTCCTGGACACCTTCACGCCCTCGGTCGCACACTAGGCGAGGAGGTCTCCCATGAGGCGCGCTTCCTGGCTGCTCATCGTTCCATTCCTGCTTGTCCTGGGCTGCGTCCGGCCCGAAGTGGAAGCCTTCCGCATGCGGCCCGCGCCGGTCCAGGTGACGGTAAGCCTGCCGGCGCAGCTGGCGGATCGCGAAGGCCTGCAGAAGGAGTATGCCGCCGCCCTGCGAGCCCGGCTCTCCACCCGTCTGGTGGTGGTGGCCGAAGGCGTGAAGCCGCCCCCCGGGGCCGTGGAGCTGCGGGTGGTGATCCAGGACATCTCCCCCTCCGCCCATCCGAGCCCGGCGGCCGTCGGCGTCGCCACCGGCGTGACCGTGGGCGCCCTCAGCGCCGTCTCGGGCAACCGGGGCTGGGGCGTCATGGATGGCCTGTTCTGGGGCCTCTTCGTGGGGGGGAGCGTGGCGGCGCATCAGGAGCGGGAACAGCATCGCCTGGGCTACCGGCCCGAGGCGGTGCGAGCCGACGCGAGGCTCCTGCAGCCGGGGAACCCCGAGCCGCTCTGGGTGGAGGCCATCGAACCTCGGGAAGTGGTGGAGGCCATGGATCCCCTTCCTTGGGGCTACCGCGATGATGACGGCCGGATCGAGGAGGAGGAGGCCCGGGGCTTCGCCCGGGTGGTGGTGCAGAAGCTGTCGGCCTACTTCCACCTGACGCGGTACACCGAGCAGCGGTATTACGGGGTGCCTCCCGCCGGGAGGGGCGAGGCCTTCCCGCCGAGACCCACGGAGCCCCCGACTCCACCCCCGACCGAGCCGCCACCGCCCCCCCCGGCCACCCTGCCGCCCCCGCCTCCGACCCACCCGCAGCCCCCGTCGGACCCTCAGCCGCCCTCGCCCACCAACCCCAATCCGCCGCCGCCGCCCAGTCCCCAGCCCCCATCACCCATCAATCCGCCTCCGCCTCCCCCGACGAACCCTCCGCTCAACCCGCCTCCGCCGCCGCCCAAACCTTGATGGAGGCCCGCGTCATCCACTGCTCCGGGTGTGGCGCCTCCGTGCCACCCGAGGCCACGCAGTGCCCCTACTGCCAGGCCCAGCTCGCCACCGTGGCCTGTCCCGTCTGCTTCGCCCTGGCGCCCCTCTCGGCCAGCCACTGTCCGGGCTGCGGGGCGGCGCTGGCCCCTCGCCCGGCGGCCGAACCGGAGGGTAGCCCCTGTCCTGCCTGCCGGAAGCCCCTGGCCGCGACCCGGGTGGGCGACCTGGAGGTGCGGGAATGCCCCGCCTGCGGCGGGCTCTGGCTGGACCGCGCCGCCTTCGAACAGCTCGGGGCCAGCCGCGAGCGGCAGGGCGCCGTGCTCGGTGCGCTGCCCGCGCCGGGCGCGCC
>JARLGO010000229.1 GCA_031292655.1 Geothrix sp. | reverse complement strand
TTTACCTGCAGTTCCAGCCCCTCTCGGGGTGAGGCCATCCATCGAACCGAAAGGTTGCCGGGCCTCCTGATCCACCGCTTCCTCCCCCGGGAGGTCGTGCGTTCTCTCAAATAGCCGTTGATTTTCCAGCGGCTTTTGTTATGCTGATCAGCCCTGTCCCTGTCGTTGGGACGGATTTACATGGGCGGTCAGCGCCCCACGTCTATGGACGGTCACCGTCCCAATGGAGTGAGCATGAAAGACAACATCCGCATCCGTTTGCGTGCCTTCGACCACCGTCTGCTCGACCAGAGCACCCGCGAAATCGTGGACACCGCCAAGCGCACGGGCGCCTCGGTGGCCGGGCCCATCCCCCTCCCCACCCGGACGAACAAGTACACTGTGAACCGTTCCCCCCACGTGGACAAGAAGAGCCGGGACCAGTTCGAGATCCGCACGCACAAGCGGCTCCTCGACATCCTGAACCCGACTCAGAACACCGTGGACACCCTCATGCGCCTCGATCTGCCCGCTGGCGTCGACGTGGAGATCAAGGTCTTCAGTCGCCAGGGCAACCGGTAGAGGGGGGAGAAAACATGTCCAAGGGAATCATCGGAAAGAAGCTGGGGATGACCCAGATCTTCAATGAACAAGGTCAGGTCGTCCCCGTGACGGTCATCCAGGCGGGTCCCTGCGTGGTCGTGCTGCGCAAGACCGCCGCCAAGGACGGCTACGAGGCCGTGCAGATCGGCTTCGTGGACCCCAACGGCGGCAAGCGCGCCTCCAAGGCCGAGAAGGGCCACTGCGAGAAGCAGGGCGTCGCCCCGGTCCGCGTGCTCCGCGAGATCAAGGTGGATGCCGCCGACGCCTCCAAGGCCGGCGACAGCGTCCTGGCTTCGGCCTTCGAGGCGAAGACCAAGGTGAACGTCACCGGCATCAGCAAGGGCAAGGGCTTCGCCGGCGTCATCAAGCGGCACCACTTCGCCGGCGGCCGCGCGACCCACGGCTCCATGTTCCACCGCGCGCCCGGCTCCATCGGCCAGTCCAGCTACCCGAGCCGCGTCTTCCCGGGCATGCGCATGGCCGGCCACATGGGCGACGCCCAGGTGACCGTGCGCAACCTGGAAATCGCGAAGGTGGATGTCGAGAACAACCTGCTGCTCATCAAGGGCGCCGTCCCCGGCCCCAAGGGTGGGTACATCGTCATCAAGCAGGAGGCCTAGGATGGCAGCGTTCCAGCACCCCGTCGTCAACCTCGAGAACAAGCCCGCGGGCACCGTCGACCTGCTGCCCGAGGTCTTCAAGCTCGAAGACCTGAACCAGCACCTCATCTGGGAGGCGGTCCGCCACTTCCTGGCCAAGCGTCGCGCGGGCACCGCCAAGACCAAGGACAAGTGGGAAGTCAGCGGCTCCGGCAAGAAGCTCTGGAAGCAGAAGGGCACCGGCCGCGCCCGCGTGGGCTCCATCCGCAGCCCGCTGTGGAAGGGCGGTGGCACCACCCACGGCCCGCACCCCCGCTCCTATGATTACGCCTTCCCCAAGAAGGCCCGCCGCGCCGCCCTGCGCAACGCGCTGTCCGCCAAGCTGGCGAGCGGCCAGCTCACGGTGGTCGAGAACTGGGACGTGGATTCCCACAAGACCAAGGCCCTGATCCAGACCCTCGGCAAGCTCGGCGTCACCGGCTCCGCCCTCCTCGTGGGCACCGAGGCCAGCGAGAAGCTCACCCTGGCCGCCGGCAACAACCCGAAGCTGCAGACCGTCGAGAGCCTGGGCGTCAACGTCTATGAGCTCCTCAAGTACGACCAGGTGATCTTCTCCAAGGAAGCCGTCCTGGCCCTCCAGGAGGTGGTGAAGCCATGACCAAGATCTTCGACGTGATCCGCAAGCCCCTCCTCACGGAGAAGGGCCAGCTCCTGCGCGAAAAGAACATCCAGGTGTTCGAGGTGGCCACCTGGGCCACCAAGCACCAGATCAAGGAAGCGGTGGAGCTCCTGCTCCAGTCCAAGGTGAAGGCCATCCGCACCGTGCGGATCCCCAGCCGGACCAAGCGCCTGGGCCGCTTCGTGGGGACCTCCAACCCCCGCAAGAAGGCCTATGTCGAACTCGCCGAGGGCGCTCCCGCGTCCGAATAGCGAACACGACTTTCTCATGGCGGACGGAAAAGCTTTGCCCACTATCGCCCGCCCCTTTCAACCCTGAGGCAAGAGGACAACCATGAGCATCAAGCAGCTCAAGCCCACGACCCCCGGTCAGCGCGGCATGTCCAAGTTCGGCTTCGAGGAAATCACCACGGACACGCCTGAGCGTTCGCTGATTGCCAAGAGGAACCGCACTGGAGGCCGCTCCAACACCGGCCGGATCACCACCCGCCACATCGGCGGTGGCCACAAGCGCCAGTACCGCGTGATCGATTTCAAGCGCAACAAGCTTGAGGTCCCCGCCAAGGTGGCGACCATCGAGTACGACCCCAACCGCACCGCCCGCATCGCCCTGCTGGTCTACTCGGACGGCGAGAAGCGCTACATCCTGGCCCCCGACGGCCTGGAAGTGGGCCGCACCGTGGTGGCCGGCAAGAACGCCGACATCCTGGTGGGCAACGCGCTCCCCCTGCGGAACATCCCGGTCGGCAACACGGTCCACAACATCGAGATGAAGCCCGGCAAGGGCGGCCAGATCGCCCGGGCCGCCGGCACCTTCGCCCAGCTCGTGGCCAAGGAAGATGACTACGCCCAGCTCCGCATGCCCTCCGGTGAGATCCGCAAGATCCACCTGGACTGCTACGCCACCATCGGCACCGTCGGCAACCTTCAGCACGAGAACATCCAGATCGGCAAGGCCGGCCGCACCCGCTGGAAGGGCATCCGCCCGACCGTCCGCGGCGTGGTCATGAACCCCGTCGACCACCCGCACGGTGGCGGCGAGGGACGCACCTCCGGTGGCCGTCACCCCGTGACGCCCTGGGGCCAGCCGACTCGTGGATACAAGACCCGTGGCAACCGTCGCACGGACAAGTTCATCGTCAAGCGGATCAACTAGGAGACACGACAATGGCACGATCCCTGAAAAAAGGCCCGTTCATTGACGCCCACCTCCAGAAGAAGGTGGAAGTCGCCTCGGCGTCCAACGACAAGCGCGTGATCAAGACCTGGTCCCGCCGCTCGACGGTCGTCCCGCAGATGATCGGACTGACCCTCGCCGTGCACAACGGCAACAAGTTCATTCCTGTTTACGTCACCGAGAACATGATCGGACACAAGCTGGGCGAATTCTCCCTGACCCGCACCTTCAAGGGTCACGCCGGCAAGTCCGATTCCAAGGCGAAGGGGAAGTAGCGATGGCTGATATCGTTTCTACCGCCACCGTTCGCCACCTGCGCGGTTCGGCCCAGAAGGCCCGCCTAGTGGTGGATTTGATCCGCGGCAAGCATGTCGGCGAGGCCCAGTGGGTGCTCGCCCAGGCCAAGAAGTACGCCGCCGCCCCCATCCGCAAGCTCCTCGATTCCGCCGTGGCCAACGCCCTCGACAAGAATCCCTCCGTCAATCCGGACCAGCTGCTGGTGATGACCGCGTTCGTGGATGAGGGTTTCCGCATGAAGCGCGTCCGCCCCGCACCCATGGGCCGCGCCTACCGGGTCCAGAAGCGCACCTGCCATATCACCATCCAGCTCGCGTCCGCGGCCGGGGAGGAGTAGTCATGGGTCAGAAGGTCCACCCGTACGGGTTCCGCCTCATCTATCAGAAGAACTGGCACAGCAAGTGGTTCTCCAAGCGGGACTACGCCAGCCTGCTCCACGAGGACATCAAGCTCCGCCGCGAACTGAAGAAGCAGTTGCACAGCCTCAACGCGATGGTCTCGAAGATCGACATCGAGCGCGCCGCCGACAAGGTCACCGTGCGCATCTTCACCGCCCGACCGGGCATCGTCATCGGCCGCAAGGGTGCCGAGATCGACAAGCTGCGCGAAGACCTCCAGAAGCGCCTGAACCGCCCCGTCTCCGTGGACATCCAGGAGATCAAGAAGCCCGAGGTGGATGCCCAGCTCGTGGCCGAGGGTGTGGCCCAGCAGCTCGAGCGCCGCATCGCCTTCCGCCGCGCCATGCGCAAGGCGGAGGAAGCCGCGATCCGCTTCGGCGCCAAGGGTTTCAAGATCAAGGTCTCGGGCCGCCTGAACGGCGCCGAGATCGCCCGGACCGAGGACTACCTCTCCGGCCAGATGCCCCTGCAGACCATCCGTGTGGGCGTTGACTACGGTTTTGCCGAGGCCCATACGACCTACGGGATCATCGGCATCAAGGTCTGGGTGAATCTGGGCGACCAGGTTGCCGAGACCGTGAAGCGCTGAGGTGAAACGATGCTGATGCCCAAGAAGGTCAAGAACCGCAAAACCATGAAGGGCCGCACCCGCGGCGTCGCCACCCGGGGCAACGATCTCGCGTTTGGGGATTACGGCCTCAAGGCGGTGGAGCACTGCTGGCTCACCAACCGTGAGATCGAAGCCGCCCGTATCGCCATGACCCGCCACGTCAAGCGCGGGGGCAAGATCTGGATCCGCATCTTCCCCGATCGTCCCACCACCTCGAAGCCCGCGGAAACCCGCATGGGCTCCGGCAAGGGGGCGCCGGACGGCTGGGTGGCGGTGATCCGCCCCGGCCGCATCCTCTTCGAGATGGAAGGCGTGACCGAGGAAATCGCGCGCGAGGCCCTGCGCCTGGCCCAGATGAAGCTGTCCGTGGCGTCCATGTTCGTCAGCCGCACGCCGCCGGAGGAGTGAGAGCCATGACCAAGAAGAATCCCTTTTCCGAATTGACCGGCAAGAGCGTCGAGGAGCTGGCGCAGCTGGAGGCCGAACTGGCCGCCAAGCGCTTCACCCTCCGCTTCCAGCACGCCGTGGGCCAGGTCGAGAACACCGCCGAGATCCGCAAGACTCGTCGTGAGCTCGCCCGTGTCAAAACCGCCCTGGCTACCAAGCTGGCCTAGGAGATCCCATGAGCCTCGAAAACAAGATGATTCGCAACGGCGTGGTGGTCTCCAACAAGGCCGACAAGACCGTGGTGGTGAAGGTGGAGCGCAAGTTCCAGCACCCGCTCTACCACCGCACCGTCAAGCAGACCGCCAAGTTCATGGCCCACGATGAGACCAACGCCTGCGGTATCGGCGACGTGGTCAGGATCGTGGAGACCCGCCCCCTTTCCAAGCGCAAGCGCTGGGCCGTCCTCGAGATCGTCCAGAAGGCCGGCGAGTAAGGAGCTCACATGATTCAGATGGGAACCATGCTCACCGTCGCCGACAACTCCGGCGCCAAGAAGATCTGCTGCATCCTGCCCCTGGGCGGCGGTGTGGGCAAGATCGCCCAGCTTGGCGACGTGATCACCGCCTCCGTCAAGGAGGCCATCCCCGGCGGCACCGTCAAGAAGAAGGCCGTCGTCCAGGCCGTGATCGTCCGCCAGCGCAAGGCGTACCGCCGCAAGGACGGCTCCTACATCCGCTTCGACGAGAATGCCGCCGTCATCATCAAGAAGGATGGCGAGCCCGTCGGAACCCGTGTCTTCGGTCCCGTGGCCCGCGAGCTGCGTGAGCGGAAGTACATGAAGATCGTCTCCCTCGCCCCTGAGGTGCTGTAATGGAAGCCACTCCGACCAAGATGAAGCTCAAGAAGGGCGACCAGGTCGTCGTCATCGCCGGCAAGGAAAAGGGCAAGACGGGGACGGTCGCCAAGGTCAGCCCCGCCACCAACCGCGTGGTCGTGACCGGCATCAACATGATCAAGAAGGCCACCAAGCCGAACCCCCAGACCAATGAAGGCGGCGGGATCATCGAGAAGGAGGCTTCCCTTCATGCCTCCAACGTCATGCTCCTCGACCCCAAGACCGGCAAGGGCACCCGGAAGCGGGCCTAGCATTCACACTTTCCATCTTCGCGCTTCTGTGTGAAGATGGTCGTTCTGCCCCGTGCGCGGGGCGGAGATCCAGGGCGCATGTTGCGCCATGACAACCGAGGTTGGGGGGAAACGGGCCGGACCGCCGTCCCAAGCCCCCCCGCTCTCCCGAACCCCTGGGGCATAGCCGCCCCTCGGAAATGGAGGAATCCATGACTGCCACGCAAGGCCACGCGGAGCCCCGCGTCAAGGCTCGCTACCACCAGGAGGTGGTGCCGAAGCTCAAGGAGGAGTTCGCCTTTTCCTCCGCCATGCAGGTGCCCCGCCTGCAGAAGATCGTCATCAACATGGGCGTCGGCGATGCCATCCAGAACATCAAGGTCCTGGACGTGGCTGTCGACGAACTGACCGCCATCGCCGGCCAGAAGGCCGTGGTTCGCAAGTCCAAGAAGAGCGTCGC
>JARLGO010000031.1 GCA_031292655.1 Geothrix sp. | reverse complement strand
CTGGAGGCCCTGGGCTTCGCGGTCGCGGGCCTGGACTTCGCCCCCCTGGCCATCCAGGGGGCCATGCACCGCTACGGCGACCGGGTCGCCTGGTCCCAGGCGGACTGGTTCACCACGCACCTCGGGCCCTGGGACGCCATCTTCGATCACACCTGCTTCGTGGCCATGGACCCGGGGAGGCGCCCGGCCTACGTGGCGGCCTGCGCCGATCACCTGCGGGCCGGGGGGCTCTGGATGGCCGTGCTCTTCCACGACGTGAAGGGACGGCCGGGTCCCCCCCATGCCATCCCCATCGCCGAAATGCGCCGCCTGGCCGAGCCCTGCTTCGAGGTGCTCCATCTCGGCGGGGCCTCGGACAGCCACCCGCGCCGGGCGGGCCGGGAGTACCTGCTGGTGGCGCGGAAGCGGGCCTGAGGGGTCAGGCCCGGGCGCTCAGGGGTCGTGCTGCAGGTACCGGCCCTCCTTCGGCAGCCGGAAGGAGACCAGGAAGACGACCACCATCATGAGGGTCACGTACCAGTAGAAGCTGGGCTCGTGCCCGATGGACTTCAGGCCCAGGGCCACGTACTCCGCCGAACCGCCGAAGATCGCGTTGGCCACCGCATAGGCCAGCCCCACGCCCAGGGCCCGCACTTCCGGCGGGAACATCTCGGCCTTCACGATGCCGCTCACGGAGGTGTAGAAGCTCACGATGGCCAGGGCCAGGCTGATCAGCAGGAACTCCGTGTAGGGACTCGAGGCGCCGCGCAGGACCGTGAGGATCGGCAGGGTCGCGAGGGCGCCGAGCCCCCCGAACAGGAGCATGTTGTTGCGCCGCCCGATCCGGTCCGAGAGCGCCCCGAACAGGGGCTGCATGCACATGAACAGGAACAGGCAGAGCGTCATGATGTGGCTGGCGCTCTTGATCGAGACGCCCGCGGAGTTGACCAGGTACTTCTGCATGTAGGTCGTGAACGTGTAGAAGATGAGCGAGGCGCCGGAGGTGTAGCCCAGCACGGTGAAGAAGGCCGCCTTGTGGTGGCGGAAGAGCACGGCCAGGGTGCCGGCCCCCTTGGCATGGCGGGTCGCGGCCGTGGCCGTCTCCTGCAGGGTGCGCCGGAGCAGCAGGGCCACCACGGCCGTGACCGCCCCGATCACGAAGGGGATGCGCCAGCCCCAGGCCCTCAGCTGGGCGTCGTTGAGGAGGGACTGGATGATCACCACCACCAGCACCGCGAGGAGCTGCCCGCCGATGAGGGTGACGTACTGGAAGGAGGAGTAGAACCCGCGCTGCCCCCTCAGGGCCACCTCGCTCATGTAGGTGGCGGTGGTGCCGTACTCCCCCCCCACGGACAGGCCCTGGAACAGCCGGGCCAGGAGCAGGAGCAGGGGCGCCCACACGCCGATCCGGGCGTAGGTGGGCAGGCAGGCGATGACCAGGGATCCCGTGCACATCATGGTCACGGAGACGACCATGGAGGTCTTGCGGCCCTTGCGGTCGGCGATGCGGCCGAACAGCCAGCCGCCAATGGGCCGCATGAGGAAGCCGGCACCGAACACGCCGGCGGTGTTCATCAGCTGCGCCGTGGGGCTCGCCTTCGGGAAGAAGGCGGAGGCGAAATAGATCGCGCAGAAGGCGTAGACGTAGAAGTCGAACCACTCGACGAGGTTGCCGCTGGAGGCCGCCATGATGGCGAAGATGCGCTTGCGCTTCTCTTCGAGGGTGTAGGGGCCGGGAACCGCTTGGGGTCCGGGTGTCCTGATGTCCGTCATGGGGCGTTCCTGGTTGCCGGGG
>JARLGO010000030.1 GCA_031292655.1 Geothrix sp. | reverse complement strand
GCTGGACGAAGTGCTTGAGAGCGGCGAGAAGGCCCTGATCTTCACGCAGTTCAAGGAGATGGGGGACCGCCTGCAGATACACCTCTACGACGTCCTGGGCTTCGAGCCCCCCTTCCTCCACGGCGGCTCCACCCGCGACCAGCGGGACGAGATGGTGCGCAGCTTCCAGGAGGACGAGGACGGCGCCAAGGTCATGATCCTCTCCCTCAAGGCCGGCGGCGTCGGCCTGAACCTCACCGCGGCCACCCACGTCTTCCACTACGACCGCTGGTGGAACCCGGCCGTGGAGGACCAGGCCACGGACCGCACCTACCGCATCGGCCAGACCCACAACGTCCAGGTGCACAAGTTCATCACCATGGGCACCCTGGAGGAGAAGATCGACGGCATGCTGGAATCCAAGCGGGATCTGGCGGACCGGGTCGTGGGCACGGGCGAAGGCTGGCTCACCGAGCTGGACGACGACGCGCTGCGCCGCCTCGTGTCCCTGGAGCCCGACGCCGACATCATGGGCGAGGAGGAGGCCTCCAACGGCAACGGCAACGGCAATGGCAATGGCAATGGCAACGGGCATGCCCCCTCGGTCCTCCCCGTCCAGGAGGACGAAGTGGCCGAAGAGGAGATGGAGGACCTCATGCCCGCCAAGGTGCGGACGCCCCTGAAACGGAAACCCAAGGCCGCCCTGCGCAAGGGGGTGCTGTCATGAGCCAGATGAGCGAACGCTTCGGCACCACCTGGTGGGGCCAGCTCTGGATCACCGCCCTGGAGAAGCTGGGGGACGATTTCGAGAACCGCCTCCCCCGCGGCAAGAAGTACGCCGAGGAAGGCGCCGTGAGCCACTTCACCGTGACCCCCGGCGAGATCCAGGCCAAGGTCCACGGCCGCAAGACCTACAACGTCACCCTGGGCCTGCCGGCCCTCAGCGCCTCCCAATGGGACAAGGCCCTGGAGCGCATCTACGCCGAAAGCCGCTTCGTGGCCTCCCTCCTGGCGGGCGAAATGCCCCAGGGGCTGGACGAGACCTTCCGCGAAGCCGGGGCGAGCCTCTACCCCAGGGTCCCCAAGGAGCTCCAGACGCACTGCGACTGCCCGGACTGGGCCAACCCCTGCAAGCACGTCGCCGCCGTGTGCTACATCATGGCCGAGGCGCTGGACCGGGATCCCTGGCTGCTCTTCGATCTGCGGGGCCGGACCCGGGAGGAGGTCCTGGAGGCGCTCCAGGCGCAGATGGAGGCGCCGGCCGAACCCGCCCCCCGCAAGCGGGGCCGGCCCAAAAAGGTGGTCTCCGTGGTGGACCTCCTGCCCCGGCGCAACGAGATGGCCGAGCCTTGGCTGCGCATGTCCGACGAGGCCTACGACCAGCCTCCCGTGCCCATCCCCGAGGTGGTCCTGCCCCGGGCCATCCCCGCCGACCCGTCGGTGTTCATCCAGCTCGGGCCCCTGCCTCACGCGCGCATCGAAGCCAGCCTCTGCCTGGCGGCGCTCATGCACCGCACGGCCCAGATCGTCCAGATCCAGATCGAGGAAGGCGTCGGGAACATGGAGGAACCCGAGGTCCCTCAGTCCGAAGTCGAAGCCGCCACGTCCCCCTTCGAATCCCCCATCACCCCGCCACCCAGTTCGAAACCCTGGCGCCACAACAAGAAGCGCCGCTGGGGCAAGGGCTGAAAGCCTGGAGAGACCATGCAGACCATCAGCACCCCCAACGCCCCCGGCGCCATCGGCCCCTACTCCCAGGCCAAGAGCACCGGGAACCTCCTCTACACCTCCGGCCAGATCCCGCTGATCCCCGGCACCTCGGACCTGGTCACCGGCCCCATCGAGGCCCAGACCGAGCAGGTCATCGCCAACCTGAACGCCGTCCTGGCCGCGGCCGGCACCGACTGGGCCCGGGTCGTGAAGACCACCGTCTTCCTCACGGACCTGGGCGATTTCGCCGCCTTCAACGCCATCTACGAGAAGCTCCTGGGCGGCGCCAAGCCTGCCCGCAGCACCGTCCAGGTGGCGGCCCTCCCCCGGGGCGCGAAGGTGGAGATCGAGCTCATCGCGGAGCTTCGCGCCGATGCGTGACAAGCGGGTCTACGAGAACCTTCTCGACGTGATCGGCAACACGCCCCTGGTCCGCCTCAAACGGATCACCGCGGGCATGCCCTTCCAGGTGTGGGCCAAGCTGGAATTCCTCAACCCCATGGGCAGCTGCAAGGACCGCATCGCCAAGTACCTCGTGGAGCAGGCCGAGCAGGACGGGCGCCTCCACCCCGGCGACGTGATCCTGGAGAACTCCTCCGGCAACACCGCCATGGGCCTCGCCCTCGCCGCCATCCAGAAGGGCTACCGCCTGAAGGCCGTGGTCCGCGACCGCACCAGCAAGGAGAAACTGGACCAGCTCACCGCCCTGGGCGTCGACGTGGTGCGGGTGGACACGAGCCTCCCCCCCGAGCACCCCGACAGCTACAACAGGATCACCCCCCGCCTGGCCCGGGAGACCCCCGACTGCTACTTCCCCGACCAGCACAACAACCGCGAGAACAACGAGGCCCACTACCTG
The DNA here is from genome assembly GCA_031292655.1 of Geothrix sp. GTDB lineage: Bacteria > Acidobacteriota > Holophagae > Holophagales > Holophagaceae > Geothrix. The sequence continues at coordinate 2,077 of JARLGO010000030.1, read as the reverse complement.
GGCACCGGTCCCGAGGTGTGGGAGCAGATGGACGGGAAGATCGACGTCTTCGTGGCCGGCATGGGCACCGGCGGCACCATCGGCGGCGTGGGCCGCTACCTGAAGGAGCGGAATCCGAGCGTCAAGATCGTCGCGGTGGACGTCGAGGGCTCCGTCTTCACCCCGTTCTTCAGGACCGGCGCCGCAGGGCAGGCCAGGCCCTACCTGCTCGAAGGCCTGGGGGACGAGTTCATCATCGGCTGCGCCGATTTCTCCGTCATCGACGAGATGGTCCAGGTCACCGACCAGGAAGCCTTCCTCGCCGCCCGCGAACTGGCCCGCACCGAAGGCCTGCTGGTGGGAGGCTCCAGCGGCGCCGTGATCCACGCCCTGCGCAAGGTCGCCCCCACCCTGGCGCCGGACGCGAGGGTGGCGATCCTCTTCCCGGACAGCGCGTCGAGGTATCTGAGCACGATCTTCAACGATGACTGGATGCGGGAAAAGGGCATGCTGGACCCGCAAACTTAGGGTTCTTCACGGATTTCCGGGAAAGGCCGCACGGATCTTGAGGAAAAAGTAAGCCTCATCTCGGTAGCCATAGGCGATCCGCTTCAGAACCTTGATCTTGTTGTTGATGCCCTCCAGGATGCTTGTGTTCAAAGGCCAGCGGCAGTGCGAGAGGATGTCCTCTATCCGTTTGGCCAGGTTCTCTGCGAACCGCATCAGCGGCGGTAAGTTGCTGGCGCGGGCCATCCCAAGCCAGTTCTCCCAGGCCTTCCTTGCCCAGCCCTCGCGCTTGTAGGCCCACAGGCCCTTGAGCGCGTCCTTCATGACGTAGGCCGTCATCAGAGCTTGGTTGGCGTCGAGGAGTTCGTTGAGCTTGACCTTGGCCTTGCGGTCGGGCAGGTTCTCCCAGTTGCCCAGGAGGAGCCACTTGGCGCCCTTGATGAGCTCGCGTGCAGCCTTGTCGTCCCGGCACCGGTTGGCTTCGTTGACCCGGATCCGGTCGATGACCTGGTGACCGAAATTCGCCACCACGTGGAATTGGTCCAGGACGATCTCAGCATTGGGGCAGTGCTCGCGGACCTCCAGTTCAAAGGTGGGCGACATGTCCATCGCCACCGCACGGATTTTCTTGCACCTTCGCTTGCCCAGCCATTCGAAGAAGGGGCTGACATCAGCCCTGTTCCGGCCCTTGCCCACCCAGAGCACCTGACGGGTCTCGGCATCCGCGAACACCGTGGCGTAGCTCTGACCCTTGTGGAGGGCGAACTCATCCATCATGAGCAGCCGGACCTTGCCCAGCCTCACCGGATTCAGGTCACGTTCCAGGAAGGCCTTGTCGATGTCCTTCACGGTGCTCCAGTGCAGGTCGTAGTGCTCGGCGACCCGTTTGATAGGCATGACCTTGCAGAGCCGAGCCACGCTCTCTGCCAGCCGGCAGGTGACCCGGGCGTAAGGTTCCAGCCAGTCCAGTGCCTCCAGCTTCGGACCGCAGCATGGGCAGGCAACCCGGGCGCGCCAAACCATCAGCACCGTATCCGCATCGAAGATCGGCAGGTCGCGGACTTCCCGTGGCGACCAGTCGTGGACTCCCCGTACGACACGCTGGCAGCCGGTACACACCCGAGGATGACCATGAGGCAGGCCCAGCAAGTCGATCCAGACTTGGGCCCGTGGACCCTTCACGCCCGCCTCGAACCGTTCCACGGTTCCAACGCGATGCCCTTTCCATCTGCCCAAACGGGCAATAAGCTCTTTAGTAGGCAGTGGCGGCCTCCTTCATCTCGTGTTCTCGACAAACCCAAGATGTCTGAAATCCGCTGCTGCCGACCTGTTTTCCGATGAATCCGGTGGACTTCGAGCAAGGGCCTATCGCCGAGGACGCCGAGGCAGCCGAGGTTCGCCGAGAACTAAAAAAAGATCTTTTCTCGGCGAACCTCAGCTATCTCGGCGTCCTCGGGTCGGGTAGACCTGGGGCCTTTCGGCCCCAGGCCCCCCTCAGATCCGGACGTGCCCAATTAAGGCATCCGGCTCCTCAGATCACTCAACTAGCTGCGAGGGGGCGGGTTTCAGCCTCTTTATCCGTGGCGGGGGG
>JARLGO010000228.1 GCA_031292655.1 Geothrix sp. | reverse complement strand
TGGACCAGGGGCTGTCCCGGGCCTTCGTGAGCAGCGGGCGGGGCGACCAGGCCATCGTCATCCGGCCCAATTCCCGGGTGGAGCTGAGCAGCACCATCGAGCGGGACAAGATGCGCATCCTCAAGACCTCGCCCCTGGTGGTCGAGGACGCCACCGGGCCCTTGATCTCCTCGGAATGCGTGGTGGTGCGCTCCCTGGAAAAGGCGGATGGGGAGGGCACGGCCAATGTGTCGGTCCGGGGCTTGGAACCCGCGGGCATCCGGATGCGGGATCAGGTCAAGCTGGTCCAGGGGCGGTGGGCCACCCCGGGCCTGAACGAGATGGTGGTGCCCCGGCGCATGCAGGGCCGATTCATGGGGCTGGGGCTGGGCCAGAAGCAGACCTTCGGCGGCCGCTCCTGGGAGGTGGTGGGGGTCTTCGACGGGGCCGGTTCGGCCTTCGACAGCGAGATCTGGGTGGACGTCGTGGCCCTCATGCAGGCCTACCGGCGGACCATGTTCTCCAGTGCCCTGGTGCGGCTGCGGGGCGCGGAGCAGGTCCCGGGTTTCGCCCAGATGGTGGACCAGGACAAGCGGCTGAAGCTGGAGGTCCGGGCGGAACCCGAGTATTACGCCGACCAGACCGAGGCCGGCCAGCCCATCCGCATCCTGGGCAACCTCATTACGGTGATCCTCACGGTGGGGGCCATCTTCGCGGCCATGAACACCATGTACGCCTCCGTGGCGAGCCGCACCCAGGAGATCGGCACCCTCCGCGCCCTCGGGTTCCGCCAGCACGAGATCATGGCCAGCTTCCAGTGGGAGGCCCTCATGCTTTGCGGCCTGGGAGGGGTGGCGGGGGTCCTGCTCTCCTTGGGCTTCAACGGGATCCAGACCGGGGCCACGAACTTCCAGACCTTTTCGGACGTGAGCTTCGCCTTCCTGATCACCCCCGGGCTCATGGCGAAGGGCCTGGCCTTCAGCCTGTTCATGGGGTTGGCCGGGGGCGGGCTGCCGGCCTGGCGGGCCAGCCGCATCCCGTTGACGGAGGCGATGAGGGGCGGCTGAGGTTGACATCCATCGTTTCGCGAGGCACATTGAAGGGTGCCATTTTCTCCTAACCCGGAGGCCCCCGTGGATCGTGAACTGCTGAAGGGCAGCACTCCCCTGCTGCTGTTGTCGCTGCTCTGCGAGGGGCCCATGTACGG
>JARLGO010000227.1 GCA_031292655.1 Geothrix sp. | reverse complement strand
GCCGATGATCGTCCCGCCGTCGCCGGTCCGTTGCCTGGGGGTGGATCCCGGCTCCCTGGCCTGCGGGTGGGCTGTCGTGGAGCGCTTCGGCTCCCGGATGTCCCTGGTGGAGGCGGGGGTGGTCCGCAGCCCCCGGGGCGCAGATTTCGATCAGCGCTGCCTTCGCATCCACGAGCGACTGGCGGAGGCCATCGCCGCCCACACCCCGACCTCCATGGCCGTGGAGTCCCCGTTCGTGGAGAAGAATGCCGCCACGGCCCTGAAGCTGGGCCAGATCCGGGGCGGGATCCTGCTCACCGCGGCCCTGCACGGGCTTCCCGTGGGGGACTACAACCCCATGCAGGTGAAGAAGGCAGTCAGTGGTTACGGCTGGGCCGACAAGGGCCAGGTCGGCCGGATGGTGATGACCCTGTTGAACCTCAAGGAGCCCCTGGCCGCCGACGCGGCGGACGCGGCGGCCGTGGCCATCGGCCATCTCCTGGCCACCAGGAGCCTCTCCAGGTGACGGGAAGGCCCCGTCCGGAGCCCCGGCCAGGAGCATGGATGACCTCAATGTCATGTGTTTCAAGGGTTTCTCGGATTGTCACGCGAATTGTGACAAAACAGCCATAACTCTCACCATTTCTTGTGATGCCTATCACTGGCCTCCATCACCAGCAAACACGATCATGTTGTCCAGAAGCCAATGGAGCCCCCATGCACCTGGACACCGCCGCCCGCCAGCAGAACCCCGCCTTCTGGACCACGGCCGAGCGACTGCATGAGGTCTTCAGCCAGCTGGAGCGCCAGATGAGCGGCTCCCCCCGCGGCCTCGCGGTGCTTCGCCAGGTGCAGGCCCTCGAGGCCGAGCTGGAGGCCGAGGTGATCCACCGGAGCCATCGCATCGTCGCCGCCTGAGCCGGATCCCCACCCCATCCCAAAGCCCGGCCCTGCCGGGCTTTTTCGTGCCCGAAGAAGACCCGGGCCCGCCCCCGCCGCCCCGAGGCGGGATTGCGCGGGACGGGGCGAAAAAAGGGGCACCCCGAAGGGTGCCCGGAGGTCTCGGCCGCATGATTCACGGGCCGGAAGGGGCTGGCGGAAACGGTCGCCCCGTGGGAGGAAAGAGGGTCTCTTCCCCATCCCACAGGCTAGGCCAAGGCCAGCCTCCCTCAAGGGGAAATTCGGGGAATCAATCCGGGCGGCTCACCCCGGGCCGGTAGGAGGCGTACTTGGGGAACCACTGGGCCTTGGTCACGATGGCCTCGATCTGATCGTCATCCAGCAGCCGGCCCAGGCCCGCGTTGCGGGCCGAGATGCCCACGGCCTTGCCCACGGCCGCCGACACTTGGCGGATGTCCTTCATCTCCGGCAGCAGCAGGCCCATGGCCTCCTGCTCCGGCGTCACGAAGGCGCTGATGGCCCTGCTGGCGGCGAGGAACATGCTGTTCGTCACCCGGGAGGCCTTGCACACGAGGGCGCCCAGCCCCACCCCGGGGAAGACATACATGTTGTTGCACTGCGAGGCCTGGAGGGTCCTCCCGTTCCAGTTCATGGGCGCGAAGGGGCTGCCGGTGGCCACCAGGCCCTTGCCGTCCGTGGCCTTCCAGACCGCCTCCGGGGTGCACTCGCTCTTGTGCGTGGGGTTGGACAGCGCCAGCACGATGGGCCGCTCCGAGTGCCGGGCCGTTTCCGCCAGGATCGCCTCGCTGAAGAGGCCCGGCTGGGCGGTGACGCCCACCAGCACCGTGGGATGGGCATTCCGCACCACATCCTGGAGGCTGACGCGGTTGGGATCGTCCAGTTTCCAGCCATCCAGCGCCGCCCGGCGCTGGGCGAGCGGTTCCTGCGGGCCCTCCAGCAGGGGATCCCCTTCCACCAGCAGGCCCTGCATGTCGACGGCGAAGACGTGCCGGCGGGCCTCGTCGTCGGAAAGGCCCTCCTCTTTCAGCATGGCGCGGATGTTCATGGCGATGCCGGTGCCGGCCTGGCCCATCCCCACGATGACGTAGCGCTCGTCCTGGAACCGGCTCTTCTTGATGCGCATGGCCGTCATCAGGGCCCCCAGGGCCGTGGAACCCGTGCCCTGGATGTCATCGTTGAAGGAGAGGATGCGCTCCCGGTAGCGGTCCAGGTTCGTGAAGGCCGTCTGCTTGGCGAAGTCCTCCCATTGCAGGAGGGCGCTGGGGAAGTTGCGCTTCACGCCGAGGATGAACTTCTCCACCATCTCCTCGTACTCGGCGCCCCGCAAGCGGGGCCGCCGGATGCCCAGGTAGAGGGGGTCTTCGAGCAGCCGGGGGTTGTTGGTGCCCACGTCCAGGCAGACCGGCAGGCACACGGCCGGATGCACGCCCCCGATGGCCACGTAGAGGCTCACCTTGCCGATGGAAATGCCCATGCCGTCGGATCCGAGATCCCCCAGGCCGAGGATGCGCTCGCCATCCGTCGCGACGATCAGGTTCACCTGGGGCTGGGAGAGGCCGTTGAAGATCTGGTCGATATTGGCGATGTTGTCGGGCGTGATGTAGATGCCCCGGTAGCGCCGCTGGATGTGGCTCATCTGCATGCAGGCCTGCCCGACGGTCGGCGTGTAGACGATGGGCACCATCTCCTCGAGGTGCTCGATCAGCAGGCGGTAGAACAGGGTCTCGTTGCGGTCCTGGAGGCCCGCCAGATAGATGTAGCGCTCCAAGTCGTCGGTCTTGCGCTGGAAGGCCTCGTAGGCCCGGCTCACCTGGGAATCCAGCTTGGAGATTCCGGAGCGCAGCATGCCGTCGATGCCCAGGCTGAGCCGCTCTTCCTTCTTGAAGGCGGAGGCCTTGTTGAGGAGCGAATCGCTCAGCAGCTGTCGGCCCCGGACATAGACCTCGTAGTAGTCCTCACCCGTCAGTGGGTCGATCTTGAATCCGAACGTCTTCATGCCTGCCCCTTTCCCACGGTGCTCCGCCGGGATCCGAATCTCTCAAGGTCCTGAGCCGGCAGGGCTTTTGTCTGGGGCCAGTGTAGCCTTGCCCGGAAGGCCGTGGGATCACATCGCCGCGGTCTGGAGGAGGCGGCCGAGGTCCTTGGCGGATTTCACGGGTGGGGCGCAGGTCCGGCCCCGGCAGACGAAGGCCAGCACCTGCCCCGCGGCGGACCCGCGTCCCTGGTGGAGCGGCAGCAGCTGGTCCGGAGACACCGAGAGCACCCGCCCGGGCAGGAACCGTCGGTGCACCTCCCCCAGCATGGCCCGCACGCCGGGGTCGGCCGGGTGACCGGATAGCGCCACGTTCATGGGCTCCCGGAGGGTCTGGTCGAGCACCCCCAGCATCCCCAGGAAGGCCCTGGGGGCCCTTCCCATCCAGGGGCCGAAGCACCGGAGGGTCCCCTCGGCGGCCGAGCGGAAGTCCTCCCGCTGCAGGTGGCGGGAGAGGCGCAGCAGGGACCGGGCCGCCAGGGTGTTGCCGCTGGGGATGGCGTTATCAAAGCCCGGTTTCTGCCGGAAGATCAGGTCCGACTGCCCCGCCTCGGTGCTGAAGAAGCCGCCATCAACGGGGTCATGGAAGCGCCTCAGCAGGTCCCCCCCCAGCGCCTCGGCCCAGCCCATCCACGCGGGGTCGAAGTCCGCCTCGAAGAGGTCCAGCAGCCCCTCCATCAGGGCCGCATGGTCCTCCAGGAACCCCGCCGTGTGCGCCCGGCCCTGCCGCCACACGCGCCGCAGCCCGCCCTCCGTCCAGAGCTCCCGCCGCAGGAACGCGGCGCAGGCCTGGGCCGCCTCCAGATACCGGCTGTCCCCCAGCACCTGGTACCCCCGGGCCAGGGCCGAGAGGGCCAGGCCATTCCAGGCGGTCAGCACCTTGTCGTCCTTGCCGGGGCGGACGCGGCGGTCCCGCCAGAGGCGCAGCCTCTCCCGCAGTCGTTGATCTTCTCCCTCGGGAAGCGAAGCGTCCCGAGGACAGGAAAAGCGGTGGATGACGCTGGTCCCATGCTCGAAGTTGCCGGTGTCGGTGATGCCGAAGGCCGCGCAGAACCGCTCGCCATCCCCCCTGCCCAGGGCCTCCCGGACCTCCGAGGGGGTGAAGGCGTAAAACTTCCCCTCCTCGCCCTCGGAATCCGCGTCCTCGCTGGAATGGAAGCCGCCCATCGGGTCCCGGAGGTCCCGCAGCAGGTAGTCCAGGGTCTCCCGAGCCACCTGGGCGTAGCGGGCCCCGCCCGTGGCCTGGAAGGCCGCCAGGTAGCAGCAGACGAGCTGGGCGTTGTCGTAGAGCATCTTCTCGAAGTGGGGCACCAGCCATTGGCCGTCCACGCTGTAGCGGGCGAAGCCGCCGCCCAGGTGGTCATACAGGCCGCCTTCCCACATGGCGTCCAGGGTGCGGAGGGCCATGGCCTGGTCCTCCTTGGTCCCCCGGGACAGGATCAGCTCCACCGCCATCTGCTGCGGGAACTTGGGCGCGGGGCCGAACCCGCCCCAGCGGGCCTCGAAGCCCCGGCGGAGCTGTTCCAGCGCCCCATCCAGCCGGGTCGCGTCCGGCAGGTCCGGGCCGGCTTCCACCTCCGCCTGCCGCCGCAGGTCCGCGGCGAGGTGCCCGGCCTGCCCGATCACGCCCGCCCGGTCCTCCCGCCACAGCTCTTCGATGCGGGTGAGCAGGGGGATGAACCCCGGCATGCCGCCCCGGGATTCGGGGGGGAAGTAGGTCCCGCCGTAAAAGGGCTCCAGATCGGGCGTGAGCCATACGCTCATGGGCCAGCCGCCCCGGCCCGTGAGGGTCTGCACGGCATCCATGTAGAGGTCGTCCAGGTCGGGGCGCTCCTCGCGGTCCACCTTGATGCTCACGAAGTGGGCGTTCAGCACCGCTGCCACGGCCAGATTCTCGAAGCTCTCCCGCTCCATGACGTGGCACCAGTGGCAGGCGCTGTAGCCGATGCTGAGGAAGATGGGCTTTTGTTCGGTCCTGGCCTGCTCCAGGGCCTTCTCGTCCCAGGGCTGCCAGTCCACGGGGTTGTGGGCGTGCTGGAGCAGGTAGGGGCTGAGGCTTTCCGAAAGGCGGTTGGGCATAATCCCGACTCCATTGGTCAGGATTATGCCTCAGGTATGCACTTCCGGCCTCAAGAAAGGCCATCTCGGCCGATACACTGGGGGTTCGGCCCATTCCCGGAGTCCCATGTTCGACAGTCTTGCCCAAAAGCTCAGCCAGGCGATGAAGACCCTCCGGGGCCAGTCGCGGCTGACGGAAGCCAATCTCGAAGCCGTGCTGCGCGACGTGCGCATGGCGCTGCTGGAGGCCGATGTCCACGTGAGCGTGGCCCGGACCTTTCTCCAGCGGGTGAAGGAAAAGGCCCTCGGCGCCGAAGTCATGCAGGGCCTCAATCCGGCCCAGGCCTTCATCGACATCGTCCATCGCGAGCTGGTGGAGATCATGGGCGGCCAGGCCTCTGAACATCCCCTCACCTTCGCGTCCAAGCCGCCGACGGTGGTGATGATGGTGGGCCTCCAGGGTGCGGGCAAGACCACCACCTGCGGCAAGCTGGCCGTGTTCCTCAAGAAGCTGGGCCGCTCTCCGCTGCTGGTGCCCGCGGACGTCTACCGCCCCGCGGCCATCGAGCAGCTGCATGTGGTGGCCAAGGACGCGGGCGTGCCCAGCTTCCGCACGGAGGCGAAGGATCCCGTCGCCATCTGCACGGCCGCCGTGGCCGAGGCGAGGCTGAAGGGCTGGGACGTGGTGGTGCTGGATACCGCCGGGCGCCTGCACCTGGACGAGCCCCTGATGGAGGAGCTGGCCCGCATCAAGGCCGCGACCGCCCCGGATGAGATCCTCTTCGTGGCGGACGCCATGACGGGCCAGGACGCGGTGCGCAGCGCCACGGCCTTCCACGACCGCCTGGGCATCACCGGCGTGGTGCTCACCAAGACCGACGGCGACACCCGGGGCGGCGCGGCCTTCAGCATCAAGCAGGCCACCGGCCAGCCCCTGAAGTTCGTGGGCGAGGGGGAGAAGCTGGAGGACTTCCAGCGCTTCCATCCGGATCGCATGGCTCAGCGGATCCTGGGCATGGGGGACGTGCTCAGCCTCATCGAGCACGCCAAGGACAAGATCGACGAGCGGGAAGTGGAGGTCATGGCCAAACGCCTGGCCAAGAACCAGTTCACCCTGGAGGACATGCGCAAGCAGTTCCAGCAGGTGCAGAAGCTGGGTTCCATGAACAAGATCCTGGGCATGCTGCCGGGCATGGGGCAGATCAAGGACCAGCTGGCCACGGTGGCGACCGACAAGCGCATCAAGCACCTGGAGGCCATCATCAACTCCATGACCGCCGCCGAGCGGGCCAACCACAACCTGCTGGACGGCAAGCGCAAGCGCCGCATCGCCGCGGGTTCCGGCCGTCCCGTGAGCGAGATCAACCAGTTGCTCAAGCAGTACGTGGAGGCCAAGAAGATGATGGGCCAGATGAACGATCCCAGGTTCATGGCCCGCATGCAGCGCATGGCGAAGCTGGGCGGGGGTCCCAACCTCCCCTTCAAGTGACCGGGGACGGCTCAGCGGCCCTCCGGTCCTGAATAAACGCTTGGGATAGGGGGGATTTCGCGATATGCTTTCCTGCTCAAGGAGTGCCCATGCTTTCCATCCGTCTTGCTCGCAATGGTGCCAAGAAGCGCCCGTTCTACCACATCGTCGTCTCCGAGAATGAGCGCATCCCCACCGGCCAGGCCCTCGAGGTGCTGGGCTTCGTGAACCCCATCGCCGGGGCCGGCGAGGCCGTGCGCATCGACGTGGAGAAGGCCAAGACCTGGCTGCAGAAGGGGGCCCAGCCCTCCAAGACCGTGCTCGATCTCTTCAAGAAGAACCAGGTCCTCTAGCGCGGTGCTGATCCACGAAAGCCGGGCGATGGTCCGGCTTTCTTTGTTCATCCGGGAAGCGACATGAACCTCGAAGCCTTTCTGCGCGACGTGCTGACTCCGCTGCTGGACCACCCAGACGCCCTCCGAATCGAGGTCGGGGGCGAGGGCCGGAGGCGCGACGTGCTGGTCTATGCCGATCCCAAGGACCGCGGGCGCATCATCGGCAAGCACGGCCGCATGATCTCGGCGCTCCGCACGCTCTGCAAGACCGCCGGCGAGAAGGCCGGCCTGTCCGTGGACCTCGAGTTGTACGACGGGGACGAGGCCTAGGAGCTTTCCCATGCTGCTTGCCGGGCATCTCGCAAAGGTCCAGGGTCTCAAGGGCGAGTTTCTCTTCCACTCGGTCATGGATGAACCGGACCACCTGGAGGGCATGAAGGGCCTGGTGCTCGCCCCCCCCCACCAGGACCTGGAGCATGGCCAGGCCGAGGCCCCCGCGCGCGCCGTGCGCCTGAGGGGCTTCCGGTGGCACCAGGACCGGCCCTGCCTGTCCTTCGAGGAGGTCCCGGACCGCACGGCCGCGGAACCCCTCAAGGGCTGGGCCCTCTGGATGCCCGAATCCGAGGCCAGGCTGGGCGAGGGCGAGACCTTCCGGCACCAGTGGATCGGGTGCGAAGTCTTCATCGCCGGCCGCAGGGTGGGCGAGGTGCTGCGCCTCGATCCGGGCCCCGCGGGCTACGACATGGTGGTGATGCGCGACCTGCGGCCCGGGCGGACCGGCCAGCGGGACATCCCCTACATCAAGGCCTGGTGGACCCTGGACCTGCCGAACCGCCGCCTGGACCTGGACCCCCCGGAAGGCCTGCTGGACGTCAACCAGGTGGGGGACTGACCATGTCGACCGCCCTGCAGCGCTTCAAGGAGACCCTCGGCCTGCGGGTGTTCGGCTGGCTCAAGATCCCCCTGCTGGCCGCGGTGCGGCCCAGCGTCGTGGAACTCGGCGAGACCCGCTGCGTGGTGCGCATCCCCCTGCGCAGGCGGACCCGAAACCACCTCGGGTCCATGTACTTCGGGGCCCTGGCCATCGGCGCGGACTGCGCCGGGGGCCTGCTGGCCATGGACCAGATCAAGCGCTCCGGCGGAAAGGTCTCCCTGGTATTCAAGTCCTTCCAGGCCACCTTCCTCAAGCGCCCGGAATCCGATGTCTACTTCATCTGCGACGACGGTCCCGCCATCCGCGACCAGGTCCGGCGGGCCCTCGACTCGGAGGTCCGCATCACCGAGCCCATGACCATCCAGGCCGCGGTGAAGCTGGCGGACGGGACCTTCGAGCCCGTGGCGGCCTTCACCCTGGAGCTCAGCCTCAAGCGCAAAGGCTAGGCCATCCGGATCTGCAGGACGAACTTCTGGATGCCCGCCAGCAGCATCTCGATGGCGATGGCCGTGAGGATCAGTCCCATGAGCCGCTCGAAGGCCAGGGTGACCTGCTCTCCCAGAAAATCCGCGATCTTCTCGGCAAACCCCAGCACCACGGCGGACACCGCCATGGCCACAGACAGCGCGCCCAGCCACTCCCACAGGCGGTGGGGATCCCGGCTCACCAGGAGGAGCACGGTGGCGATGGCCGAGGGCCCCGCGATGAAGGGGACCGCCAGGGGCACCAGGAAGGGCTCGCCATGGACGGGGGGATCGACCCGGCCCCCGGGCTGGGGGAAGACCATCTTCAGCGCGATGAGGAAGAGGATCACGCCCCCCGCGATGCCGAGGGCGGTGTCGGTGAGGTGCATGACCTTCAGCACGCGCTGGCCGAAGAGGGCGAAAAAGACCAGGATGCCGAAGGCAAACAGGACCTCGCGCACGATGATCCGCTGCCGCCGGGCCGGATCCACCTGGCGGAGGATCCCGACGAAGACCGGGATGTTGCCCAGGGGGTCCGTGACCAGGACCAGGAGCACGATGGCCGAGATGAAGGAGGTGGAGTCCATCGGAACTATTTGACGTCGATCTCGAAGGGCATCCGGGCGTAGACCCCCTGCGGGTCGTTCAGGGCCGACAGGTGCTCCAGCTGGGCCCGGAAGGCGTCCGCCAGCGCGTCCACCGGTCCGGATCCGGTCAGCTTCCGCGACTTCCCCTGGCCGAGGTTGCGAAGCAGTTCCTTGAGGAGGTCCGGTTCATGCTCGGGGCCCACGACATAGAAATCGTTCTCGGCCTTGGCCAGCTTTGCAGCGCACCGCGTGGCCTCCCCCAGGCCGCCGAGCTCGTCCACGAGGCCCAGCTTCAAGGCCTCCTGGCCGGACCAGACCCGGCCCTGGGCGATCTCGTGGACCGCCTCCTTCTTCATCTTCCGGCTGTCCGCCACCTTGGTGATGAACTGGTCGTAGATGTGGTCCACCAAGCCCTGGATCCGGTTCAGCTCCAGCTCGTTCTTGGGCCGGGTGAGGGTCATGGGATTGGCCAGCTTCGCCGTCTGGACGCTGTCCCAGGTGATGCCATGGTCGTTGGCCAGCTTCTTCACGTTGGGCAGCAGCCCGAAGACGCCGATGGACCCCGTGATGGTGGTCGGCTCCGCGAAGATGCGGTCCCCGTAGGTGCTGATCCAGTAGCCTCCCGAGGCCGCCAGATGGCCCATGGAGATCACCAGGGGCTTCACCTTCCGGGTGAGGATGACCTCGCGCTGGATGAGTTCCGACGCCGAGGCGCTGCCCCCGGGGCTGTTCACCCGCAGGACCACGGCCTTGATGCGGTCGTCCAGGCGCAGGCGCCGCAGTTCCCGGCTGAGCCGCTCGCCCCCGACCTGGCTGGCCTTCCCCTCGCCGTCCACGATCTCGCCTTCGGCCACCACCACGGCGATGCGCGCCTTCCCCGATTTGGCATCGCCCGGAATGCCGGCGTAGGTGGCCAGGGTGATCTGGGGGAAGTCCTTGTCCTTGGCCTGCCTGCCCCCCAGCTTCTTCAGGTCGTCGAGCACCTCGTCAAAGGGGGCGATGCGGTCCACCAGGCCGAGCCTCTTCGCCTCGCCGGCCTCGACCAGCCCCTGTTCATCCGCGATGGCCTGGAGGTCGGCGGGGGCCTTCTTCCGGTCCTTGGCCACCGTGTCCTTCCACTCGCCCCAGATGTCGTCCAGCAGCATCTGGACCTGCTCCCGGTTGGGTTGGCTCATGCGGTCGAGGATGAAAGGCTCCACGGCGCTCTTGTACTTCCCGACGCGGGTGACCTGCACCTCCACACCGTATTTCTTGAAGGCTTCCCCGAAGAACATGGGCTCGCTGGCCAGACCATTCACTTCCATTTCGCCGAAGGGGTTGATGTAGACCGTCGTCGCGCCCGCCGCCAGGTAGTAGTCCCGCTTGCTCCAGCCCAGGTTGTAGGCCAGCACCGGCTTCCGGGCCTTGAACCGCTGGATGGCCTCCCGGAGTTCGCGGAGCTGGGCCGGTCCCGCGCCGCGCAGGTTGCCCGTGAGGAAGAGGCCCGTGATGCGCGAATCGGAGGCCGCCCGGTCCAGGGCCTCGATGATCTCCGGCAGGGCCTGGGTGGGGCCGGCGCCCCCATTCAGGGCCTCGCTCAGGAGTTCGCCGGCCTCGGGGTCGCGCTCGGCATCGAAGAGGCTGGTGCCGAGGTTGAACACCAGCACCGCCCGGTCGGGAACCGTGGGCTTGCCTGAGGCTCCGACGACGGCCACCACGCCAAAGAACCCGATCAAAGCCAGCCCGCCGACCACCACCAGGGCCAGCAGGGTGGCGAAAAAGCTCTTGAAGAAGTCCTTCATGGCGGCTCCGATTGAGACGGCTTAGGATCGCATGAAGTCCGGGCTAGCGGAGCCTGGCCGCCAGGGCCAGGAAGCCGTCGAGGATCTTGGGAACCGCCGCGGCGGAGCGGGCATCGGTGGGTGCGCCCCCTGCATCCAGCTGCTGGTCCGCGTGGGGCACGGTGATCGCCTCCGGCAGTGCCAGTGCGCCCATGTTGGCGAGGGTCGCCCGCCAGGCCATGAGGCCGCGCGCGCCGCCGAAGGCGCCCGGGCTCGCGGCGCAAAGCAGCACGGGCAGTCCCGGCCAGGGGCTGGGCCGCATGGTGCTGAGCCAGTCCACGGCGTTCTTCAGGTGGCCGGGGATCCCGGCGTTGTATTCCGGCGACACGATGACCAGCCCCTGGGCCTCCCCGAGGGCCGCGTGCAGCGCCTGGGCTTCCGGGGACGGAGGAGCGCCTTCCTCGTACAGGGGCAACCGCAGGGCCTCCCCCGTGTAGGCCGAGACCTGGTGCCCCCGGGCCTCCAGCTCCCGCAGGAGATGCCGCGAGAGCCTCAGGTTGAGCGAGGCGGCCCGGAGGCTTCCACCCATCAGCACCAAGCGCATGATCCCTCCCCGGACACAAAATTGGGTTAATCTTGACTCAATTGGTAAACTTTTTCATCCCGGAGGATCTCATGTCCAACTACCCCGAACCCATGGTCGCCCCCATGCGCGAGGAACTGGTCCGGGTGGGTTTCAAGCAATTGCTCACCCCTGCCCAGGTGGACGAGGCCCTGCAGAAGCCCGGCACCACCCTGCTGGTGGTGAACAGCGTCTGCGGCTGCGCTGCCGCGGGGGCCCGCCCGGGCGTGACGGAGGCGCTGAAGGACCCCGGCCTGCGGTTCGATCACCTGGTCACCGTCTTCGCCGGGGTGGAAAAGGAGGCCACGGCCCAGGCGCGAGAGTACTTCGAAGGCGCCCTGCCCACCAGTCCCCAGGCCGCCATCCTGAGGGATGGCCAGCTGGTCCACCTCATGCAGCGCCAGGACTTCCTGGGCCACAGCCCGGAAGAAATCGCCGCCACCCTCAGCGTCGCCTACCGCCAGACCCTCGCCGCTCGCTGAGCCGGGCCAAGACGCGAGTCCCGGCTCACCGCACAGGCAGCTCCCTGGGGGACTTGAAGTAGGCTGGTGGGTGGAGATCCCGCATGTCCAAGCCCCTGTCCCACTTCAGGATCGTGGACCTGTCCTGCGTGCTCGCGGGCCCTTTCTCCACCCAGCTCCTGGCGGACTTCGGCGCCGAGGTGCAGAAACTGGAACCCCCCGAAGGCGATCCCACCCGGGGCTGGGGCCCGCCCTTCGCGGACGGCGAAACCGGCGACAGCGCCTACTTCCGCTGCGCCAACCGGGGCAAGCGGAGCCGCCCCATCGACCTGCACACCGAGGCGGGCAGGGCCGACCTCTTTGACCTGCTGAAGGAGGCCGATGTCCTGGTCGAAAACCTCCAGGCCGATTCCGCCGACCGGCTCGGCCTGGGCTGGAAACGGCTCCATGCGAAATTCCCGAAGCTCATCCTGGCCTCGATCCGCGGCTTCGCCTCGGATGTCACCGCCTCCCGCCGGGCCGGCTACGACTTCATCATCCAGGCCGAAAGCGGCTGGATGGCCATCACGGGCGAGCCCGAGGGCCACCCCATGAAGATCGGCGTGGCCCTGGTGGACGTGCTGGCGGGACTCTACTGCGCCAACGGCATCCAGGCCGCCCTGCTGCATCGGGAACGCACGGGCGAAGCCCTCCACATCGAGGTGCCCCTCATGGAGGTCGCGCTGGCGGGCCTCACGAATGTCGCCTCCGCCGCCCTCATGACGGGCGAGGCCCCGAAGCGCTGGGGCAACGCCCATCCGCACATCGTGCCCTACCAGTCCTTCCGCTGCCGCGATGGCGACGTGGCCATCGGCGTGGGCAGCGACCGCCAGTTCGAGGTGCTGGCCATGTGGCTGGGGCTGGACCTGGAGGCCCGACCCGAATGGAAGAAGAACCGGGGCCGCGTGAAGGATCGCGTGGAGCTCGTCGCCCTCATTGAAGCCCGGACCCAAGAAGGGACCGTGGAGGAGGTGCTTGCCGTCTGCGAGGCCAACGCCATCCCCGCCAGCCGCATCCGCAGCGTGGATGAGGTGCTGTTCCGCCAGGGCGGCACCCTCCACCACCTCGTGCAGCCCCTGTTCGAGGAGGAAACCAACACGATGCTGCCCACCCTGGCTTCTCCCATCCTGCTCAATGGCGAGCGGGCCTGCTCCCCCCTGCCGCCGCCCCGCTGGCATCCATGAATCGGACCCCGCGCCTAGTCCCCCTGGGGGCCCGGCTGCCCAACCAGAAGGCCGAGGCCAGACTGCGCCAGGCCTGGTCCTTCGTCGTCGGCCCCGCGCTCGCGGAACGCACCCGGCCCCTGCGGGTGGAGCGGAACGTCCTCGTCATGGGCTGCTGGGAACTCTCCCGCATCGCCCCCCTCCGGGAGGCCGCCGCGTCCGTCTGGCCCCAGATGCGCGACCGCATCCATCGCGCCCTGGGCCTGAGCCTCCTGGGGCTCCAGATCGTCCCCTGCGATCCCCCCGCGGAGACCCCGGCCCCCACGCAAGATCCCGATCCCCTCCGCCGGGCGCTGCGCCTCCTCGAAGCCCGCCGCCTCGAGCGCATCCGCCTGGGCCTCGAGAAGGAATAGGTCGCTGGACGCCCCCGTCCATTTCCAGTACAGTCAAACCTTCGTCGGGGCGTGGCTCAGCCTGGTAGAGCGCTCGGTTCGGGACCGAGAGGTCGGAGGTTCGAATCCTCTCGCCCCGACCAACAAAAGGGGGTGCTTTGGCACCCCCTTTTGTTGGTCGGAATGAAAAAGAGATTCGAACCTCCGAGTGGGATCGTGGAGACAGCGCGGGGCGCTGTCGGAACGAGACCGGCGGCTGGCGCAGCCAGACGCGGTTCGAATCCGAGGCCCCGGTGAGTCGGCGCCCAATCCGAGGCATGGCCCGATCTACCCCATCCGAATGTGTCAATCCTGGGCTGGTCAGACCGCCCTTGGCGCCAAACCCCCAGGACACGAGAGTTCGTGATCCGTGCCCTGCCCCCCGACCAGTTACAATGACCGGTTCCGCCCGCCGGGCGGGGAGCCCCCTCAATGACGACCGACGTCTGCACCGTCATGACCACCTGTGGCAGCGAGGAGACCGCGCTCACCATTGCCGCCGCCCTGGTGGACCAGGCCTACGCCGGCTGCGTGAACATCCTCCCCATCATCAAGACCTACTACTACTCCAAGGGAGAGACCCACCGGCACGAGGAGTACATGCTGATCATCAAGACCACCCGGGGCCTGTTTCCCCTGGTCTCCGAGGTGATCACGG
>JARLGO010000226.1 GCA_031292655.1 Geothrix sp. | reverse complement strand
TGGTGGTTTCCGCCGGACTTCTCCACCGCCTCCTTGGCGTGCTTTTCCATGGTCTGGCACTTGGCGCAGCCGGGACCGAAGACTTCGATGAGCATGGGGACTCCTTTTGAATGGGCGAGCAAGCCTCGCGGGGAAATGTCTACAGGATGAAATTGAACAGATAGCCCACCAGGACGATGCCGAGGGCCACCACGCCCACGAAGACGGCGATCAGGCGGGGCCTCAGGACCTTGCGGAGGATGATGGTCTCGGGGAGGGACAGCCCGATGACGGCCATCATGAAGGCCAGGGTGGTGCCCAGGGCCGCGCCCTTGCCCAGCAGGGCCTGGACGATGGGGATGACGCCCGCGGCGTTGCTGTAGAGCGGTACGCCGATGAGGACGGCCAGGGGCACGCTCCACCAGTGGCCACTGCCCATGAAGCGGGCCATGAATTCTGCAGGCACAAAGCCGTGGATGAAGGCCCCCACGCCGATGCCCACCAGCAGGTAGGGCCACACCTTGCCCACGATGTCCTGGACGCCCTGGACTCCGAGTTCCAGACGCTCGCTGAATCCCATCCGCTGCTCGTCAGCTACAGCGGCCTCGGCATTGAAGGGGATCTCCATCACCCAGGGCTCCAGATGGTGTTCCATCTTCAGTTTTCCGATGACCCATCCAGCGATGAAGGCGATGGCCACCCCCGTGCCCGCATAGATGAAGGCGATCTTCCAGCCGAACATGGCCAGCAGCATGAAGAGCGCCACCTCATTGACCATGGGCGCGGAGACCAGGTAGCTGAAGGTCACGCCCAGGGGCACGCCCACCCGGACGAAGCCGATGAAGAGGGGGATGGCCGAGCAGGAGCAGAAGGGGGTGAAGATGCCGAAGAGGGCCGCCAGCAGGTTGCCCCAGGTGCCCGCCCGCCTGGCCAGCACGTCCCGCGTGTGCTCGGGGGTGATGAAGGTCTGCATGAAGGTGACGCCCAGCACGACGAGGGCCAGCAGCATCACCACCTTGGGCGAGTCGTAGAAGAAGAACGCCACGGCGCTCCCCAGGTGGCCCTGCAGGTCCAACCCGAAGAGCCTCGTGGTGAGCGCGTTCGCGAAGGGCTCCAGGTAGTGGTAGACCAGGAACCAGAGGGGCAGGGCCACCAGCAGCCAGCCCCCGCGCTTGAAATAGGACGGACGGGGGGCTTCGGGCCCGGGCTGGCCGCAGACGATCTCGTCAGACATGGGACGCCTCGAGTGGATCCTTCAGACAGGCGGAGGCAATGGGAAGGGCGAGGCCCTTCACCTGCTGGGCCCGGACCCGGTCCTGACCCACTTCCGGCAGGCCCGCGAGCTCGGCCAGCAGCCCCTTGAGCAGCGGCGGCTGTTGCTTGGTCGGCACCACAGAGACAAAGACCCAGCGGCCCTCCTTGCGCTCCTGGAGGAACCCGGCCCGCCGCAATTCCCGCAGCGCCTCGGACACGGAGGACTGGGGCACCTGGAGCACTTCGGCCACCTGGCAGACACAGAGCTCCCCCCCGTGGAGCAGCGCCAGCACCCTCAGCCGCAGCGGATGGGACACCGCCTTCACCTGCTCGACCAGAGTCCGCAGTTCATGGGTCATGCCAGCCACCCCTATCTCAGCCCCCGGGTTCAGGTGCGCCTGGTTGGGGCCAGAGGAAAGGATACGCCAAGATATATCGGAAAATATCGAAATATATATTATGTGATTTTCGTCACACGACCGCAGCTTGGGCTTGAGCGGCTCCTGCGCCGCGGGGCCTTTCCGCTGGCCGTCAGGTCTTCAAATTCGATTCAGCCCCGTGTGCGCGAGGATGAACCCCGCGATGGCGCTCGGATCGTTCAGGTCCAGCCGGGGGATCTTCAAGCCGGGCAGGGGCCGGTCGCTGGCCACGGCCACGATCTCGGGATCCTCCGGGCAGAGCAGGGCCTTGCCTTCGGATTCGCGGTGGATCTCCAGTTTGGGGTGGTGGTGGGTCTTGAAGCCCTCGATGAGCAGCAGATCCACGGGCGTCATGCGCTCGATGAGGGTCTCGATGGGGGGCTCGGGCTCCTCCCTGGATTCGTGCATAAGGACCCAGCGCGAGGAGGTGACCACCAGGACCTCGGAGGCCCCTGCCTCCCGATGGCGGAAGGAATCCTTGCCCGGCGTGTCCACGTCGAAGCGGTGGTGGGCGTGTTTCATGGTCGAGACCGTGAATCCCATGCCCTTGAAGATGGGCAGGAGCCCCACCAAGAGACTGGTCTTCCCGCTGCCGCTCCAGCCGACAATGCCCATGACCTTCATCTCAGCACTCCGACCCCCAGTGTGCCCGAACCAGGAAGGGCCGCGCCGCAGGGGCCTCGGGCCCGATCCGGGGGGATGGCGGCCTCCGCCTTCAGGATCGGCGAGGTCATCCCAGGAAACAGGAGCGGCGGTCCGGGAACCGCCGCTCACATGGGACTGGTGGACCTGATCAGGATCGAACTGACGACCTCTGCATTGCGAACGCAGCGCTCTCCCAGCTGAGCTACAGGCCCACGAACCTCCAGTCTAGCGGGGTGGCGTTTCGCGTCAATGGTGGGCTCACGCAAAGGGCCGCCCCGCGGGCGGCCCTTTGCGCAGGACTGAAACGGTTACATGAGCGATTGCATGATGTCGTCGAGCACGGCCGGGCTGGGCTTCAGGCGGGTCTCGTTCAAGCTCGCCAGGGGCTCGTCCACCAGGTTCAGGACCTGGGGCAGGGGTGGCTGCGTGGGGTTGATGTAGAGCAGCCCCGTGAGGAACTCGCCCTTGGCCATGGACTCGTGGATGGCCTTCATGGCGCCGAAGCGGTCCGTGGGATCGTAGCCCTCGTGAGTGGCCTTGATGGCCACCTTCGAACCGTCGGGGAAGGTGACGATTTCCGTCTGACCGGCGGGGATTTCCACTTCCTCGACTTCGGAGTACTGGATGAAGCCCAGGTCGTGCAGGGGGAAGTCGTGGTCCTTGACGTGCTTGTAGGAGCGCGTGGAGGCGTCGTGGTTGTTGAAGGTGACGCAGGGGCTGATGATGTCGAGCACCACGGTGCCCTCATAGGCGAAGGCCGCCTTGAGGAGGGTGTTCAGCTGCTTGGGGTTGCCGGAGAAGCTGCGGGCCACGAAGCCGCAGCCCAGCTCGATGGCCAGGGTGCAGGGATCGATGGAGGGGAAGTCGTTGACGGCCCCGGTCTTCAGGTGAGAACCCTTGTCGGCGGTGGCGGAGAACTGGCCCTTGGTGAGGCCGTAGACCCCGTTGTCCTCGATGATGTAGAACATCGGGATGTTGCGCCGCACGGCGTGGACGAACTGGCCCATGCCGATGGACATGGAGTCGCCGTCCCCGGAGACCCCGATGTTGATGAGGGTCCGGTTGGCGAGGGAGGCCCCGGTGGCGATGGAAGGCATGCGCCCGTGCACGCTGTTGAATCCCCAGCCCTGGTTGATGAAGTAGGCGGGGGTCTTGGAGGAGCAGCCGATGCCGGAGTACTTGGTGACGCGGTGGCCCTCGATGTTCGACTCGAAGGCGGCGCTGATGATCTGCGCCGTGATGGCGTCGTGGCCGCAGCCGGCGCAAAGGGTGGACTTGGAGCCTACGTAGTCCTGCTTGGTGAGGCCGAGCTGGTTGGTGGGAGCGGAGGCAGTGGCGGTGGTCATGGTCGGCTCCTCTTACTTCTGCTCGAAGGCGGTGATCTGATCGACGATGCTCTTGGCATCGATGGCGAGGCCGTTGTAGTGGAGGACACTCTTGAACTTGGTGGCGAACTGCGGGTAGGCCTCGCGGAAGAGGCCGGCCAGCTGGCCATCCCGGTTCTGCTCGACCACGTAGATCACCTGCTTCTCGCTCACGTAGGCGTCCACTTCGGCGGTGAAGGGCAGGGCGCGCAGGCGCAGGTAGTCGGTCTTGAGCCCGCCTTCGGCCAGGATGTCCTGGGCCTCGACGACGGCGGGATCGCTGGAGCCGAAGGCGAGGACGCCCTTGTCCGATCCCAGGTTCCGGAACACGGGCTTGGGCACATGGGTCTTGGCGGTCTCGTACTTCCGCTTGAGGCGCTCCATCACCTCGACGTAGTCCTCGGGCTTTTCGGAGTACTGCGCGTAGGCGTTGTGGCCCGAGCCGCGGGTGAAGTAGGAGCCCTTGCCGCCGGCGGTGCCGGGCAGGGAGCGGTAGCAGATGCCGTCGCCGTCCACGTCCTTGTAGCGGCCCCAGTCCTTGGCCTCGGCCAGCTGCTGCTCATTGAGGACCTTGCCCCGGTTGTAGGGCTTGGCGGGATAGGTGAAGGGCTTGGAGGACCAGTTCTGCATGCCGAGGTCCAGGTCGGAGACGACGAAGATGGGCGTCTGGAACCACTCGGCGAGGTCGAAGGCCTCGTAGGCGAACTGGAAGCACTCCTCCATGTTCCCCGGGAAGAGGTTGATGTGCTGGGTGTCGCCGTGGCTGCACTTGGCGCAGAGCTCCACATCCGACTGCTGCGTACGGGTGGGCAGGCCCGTGCTGGGTCCCGTGCGGGCCACATTGAAGAACACCCCGGGGGCCTCGACGTAGTAGCCCAGGCCGATGAACTCGCTCATGAGGGAAATCCCGGGCCCGGCGGTGGAGGTCATGGAGCGGGCGCCGGCCCATCCGGCCGAGAGCACCACGCCGGCGGAGGCCAGTTCGTCCTCCATCTGGACGATGGCCACCGTGGACTTGCCGGTCTTGGGGTCCTTGCGGTACTCCTCGGCGTACTCGATGAAGGTCTCGACCAGGCTGGAGGCGGGCGTGATGGGGTACCAGCCCACCACGGTGACGCCGGCGAAGAGGGCGCCCAGGGCGCTGGCCTCGTTGCCGTCCACGATGATCAGCCCTTGAGTCTTGTTGTCCCGCAGGACCTTGATGTGGTCCTGGTCCGGCAGGTTTTCCATGGCCCAGTCGTAGCCCGCCGTGGCGGCATTCTGGTTCATCTCGATGGCCTTGGTCTTGCCCTTCAGCTGCTTGGCGATGGCCTTCTTGACCTCCTCCATGTCGACGCCCAGGAGGCGGGCAGCCACGCCCACGTAGATCATGTTCTTGACCAGCTTGTGGAGCTTGGGCTCGGGACAGGAGGCCGTCACGAGCTTCTGGAAGGGGACGGGGAAGTAGGCCAGGTCCTGGCGCAGCTTGTCCAACTGCAGGGGCTCGTCGTAGATCACCAGGGCCCCCGCGTCGGCCTTCGCGATGTCCTCCTTGGCCGTCTCGGGGTTCATCAGGATCAGCATCTCGTTGCTGGCCTTGCGGGCCACATAGCCCTTGGCGCTGGCGCGGATGGTGAACCAGGTGGGCAGGCCCGCGATGTTCGAGGGGAAGAGGTTCTTGCCGCTAACGAGCACGCCCATCTGGAAAATGGCCCGCAACAGCACGGTGTTCGCCGTTTGCGAACCCGATCCGTTGACCGTGGCCACCTGGATGGAAAAATCATTGATCCTGGTTTTCGCTCCTACTGCGGGGGCAGGGGCGGCAAGACTGGTCGTCATGGGGACTCCTTTCTCATCGGGAGGGGGGCGCCAGAGAGGGCATAAAGACGACGAATAGGGCGTAAATACTTGACCCTCATGGCCCTCTATTAGTATGCCAGATGTGGCGGATAGGTTCTATCGCCGGTCTGGAGGGGGGAGCGGCGGGGTGTCTGAAATTAAGCGAAAAAAAAGGGATTGACGACCTGGGCCTCGGCTCCTATCTTGAAACCCATGAAAACAAGCGATCTCACCAAACGCCAGCAGGCCGTGCTGAAGTTCATCCGCGCCTTCGTGCAGGGCGAAGGGCGAAGCCCCACCCTGGCCGAGATCGCCAAGGGCGTGGGTTCCAGTGCGGTGTCGACTATCCACAAACATGTCCAGCACCTTATGGACAAGGGGTTCCTGGTCCGCAGCCACGGGAAGGGCAACAACCTGGTGGTGGCCGCGGCCGCCGAGGAGGGGACCCCGTCCTCCCGGCCCGTCCGGGGGGAGTCCCGCCCGGAGGTGACACCCAGCATGCGCATCTTCCCCTTTTGCGGGGATGTGGCCGCGGGTTCGCCGATCCTGCCGGAAAGCCGGGCCCTCCCCATCGAGGTGCCCAACAGCATCCACCGGCAGCGGGACGAGCTGTTCGTGCTGCGGGTCCGGGGCGATTCCATGATCGATGACGCCATTCTCGACGGGGACCTGGTCGTCCTGCAGCGCAAGGGTGAGTACCGGAACGGGGATCGCGTGGTGGCCCTCATCGATCGGGAGGAGGTCACCCTCAAGGAATTCCGCCGGGATGCGAAGGGGGTGTGGCTCATCCCCCACAACCCCGAACTCCAGCCCCGCTGCTACCCCCCCCAGCGCATCGACATCCAGGGGCTCCTCGTCGGTGTCATGCGCAGCTGCTGATCGTCAGGAGGGCAGCCGATCGCGAATGGCCGCTCCCATGGCCGAAGTGCTGAGCTGGCCACCCAGGTCGCGGGTCCTCGCGCCTTCCGCGAGGGCGGCGGTCACCGCGGATTCCAGGGCTGCGGCCTCGGGTTCCCAGCCCAGATGGCGGAAGAGCAGGGCGGTGCTTAGGAGCATGCCCACGGGGTTGGCCAGGTCCTTGCCGGCGATGTCCGGGGCGGAGCCGTGGACCGGCTCCGCCAGGACCGAGCAGCGGAAGGGCCGGTGGGGCGCCCAGCTGAGGGAGGGCGCCACGCCCATCCCCCCGATGTAGGCCGCGCACAGGTCGCTGATGAGATCGCCCAGGTAGTTGTCGGCGGCGATCACGCCGAAGGCCCTCGGGTCCTGCACCAGGGCACAGAGCAGCGCGTCCGCGTGCATGCCCCGGGCGGTCACTTTTGGGTGCTCCCGGCACAGCTCCTCGAACACGCGCATCCACAGCCCATGCCCGTGTTTCAGGACGTTGGCCTTGTGGGCCAGGGTGAGCGGCCGATTCCGGGTCGCGGCATGGTGGAAGGCGGCCTCCAGCAGGCGCCGGATGGCGGGTTCCGTGTGGATGGCCAGATCCACGGCCCTCCCGGGTTCCGTGGAGCCCTGCAGGCAATAGGGGCCCTCGGTGTTCTCGCGAAACACCTCGATGTCGAGAGCGGGACCGGGCCCCGGGGCGCGGCAGGGCCTGAAATTCACGGTCAGTTCCAGGCCCTGCCGG
>JARLGO010000225.1 GCA_031292655.1 Geothrix sp. | reverse complement strand
GTGGAGGGGTCTCCGGAGGTGATCGCCTGCTCCAGGGCCAGGGCGATGCCGGCAAGCTGCTTGGCCCCGATGGTGCCGGCCCCGGAACTCATGGAGTGGGCGATCCGCCCGGCGCTTTCCAGGTCCCCCCCGGCCAAGGCGGTGTGGAGATGCTCTGCGTCCTTGGCCCTGAGCTCCAGGAACTTGAGCAGAAGCCGCTGGTAGAGGTCCTTGCGGCCCATGGCGAGGTCGAGACCGCTGGAGGGAACGAGGCCCGGCAGCGAGTCCAGGAAATCCGGCGTCTCGGCTGCCTTCGGATCCGGGTCTGCGTCCTCCGCCCCCGTCGGAGCGTCTCCCGGGGGGATCCACTTTTTCAGCACTTTGGCGAGTTCGGCGGGATCGATGGGCTTCGTGATGTAGTCATTCATGCCGATGGCCAGGCACCTCTCCCGCTCCTGGACGAGGGCATGGGCCGTCATCGCGATGATGGGAAGCGACTCCAGCCTCGGCTGCTGGCGCATCAGGGAGGCCGATTGGTAGCCGTCCATTTCGGGCATCTGCAGGTCCATCAGCACGGCGTCGAAATGCTCCTTCTGAATCATGTCCAGAGCCTCCCTCCCATTGCCCACGGTCGTGACCGAGACGCCGATCAAGGCCAGGAACTCTTCCGCCACCTGCTGGTTGAAATCGTTGTCCTCCACCACGAGGACGCGGGCCCCATGGAACCGGGCCCCCGGTTCCATGGGCGCCCGGGCAGGCTGGGGCGGCAGGGCATCCCTCTGCCGGAAGGCGCGCATGATGGCATCGAAGAGGGCTGACGCGGTCACGGGCTTGGCAAGGTACCCCGCCATGCCCTCATCTGCCGCCTGCTGCTGCAGTTTGTCGTCGCCATAGGCCGTGACGAGGAAGAGCTTGGGCTTGGGAATGGACTTGGGAAGGCGCCAGATCTGGCGGGAGACCTCCAGTCCATCGATGCCTGGCATTCTCCAGTCCAGGAGCACCAGATCGAATGGATCCTCCTCGCCTGCGCGCACCAGCTCTACCAGGGCCTCCGCGCCGGAACTGCACAGGATGGGGCGATAGCCGAGGGAGCTGATGAGGCCCTGGAGGATCTCCCGCGCCTTCAAGCTGTCATCGACCACGAGCACCTTCAAGTTGCGCAGGTCGGCCGGCGATTCCCGCCGGAAGTCGGGGGTGGCCCGGCCCACGCCGAAGGTGGCCGTGAAGAAGAACTCGCTGCCCCGTCCGGGTCTGCTTTCCACCCAGATCTGGCCGCCCATCAGGTCCACGAGGTGCTTGCAGATCGCCAGACCCAGCCCCGTTCCCTTGAAGCGCCGGGTGCTGGAGGCATCCACCTGGGAGAAGGGCTTGAACAGGTGCTGCATCTGCTCCGGGGTCATGCCGATGCCCGTGTCCCGCACGGAAAACTGGAGGGTAAGGCGGGCGTCCGGGGTTTCGGACCGCTTGACGGTGACCACGACCACTTCACCGGCTTCCGTGAACTTGACGGAGTTGCCGCAGAGGTTGATCAGGACCTGCGCCAGGCGGAGCGGATCCCCCACGAGACTGGGGGGCACATCCGGCGCGGTTTCCAGCAGGAACTCCAGGCTCTTTTCCGTGGCGCGGGTCCCGATCACCGTGGTGACGTGGTCCAGCACGTCCTCCAGCAGGAATTCCTTGGCCTCCATGTCCAGCTTCCCGGCTTCGATCTTGGAGAAGTCCAGGATGTCGTTGATGATGCCCAGCAGGGAATCCGAGGCCATCTGCACCTTGGTCAGGTAGTCCTGCTGTTTGGGCGAGAGGTCGGTCTGCAGGGCCAGGTGGGTCATGCCGATGATGGCGTTCATGGGCGTGCGGATCTCGTGGCTCATGTTGGCCAGGAATTCGCTCTTGGCCTCGGTGGCGGCTTCTGCGACCCGGGTGGCGGCCTCCGCCTCCAGTTTGGCGGTTCGGAGGCTTTGCATGGTCTCCCCCAGTTCCTCGGTGCGTTGTTCCACGAGGCGCTCCAGGTGCTTCCGGTGCAGCTCGAGTTCCTGTTCAGCCCGTTTACGCTCCGTGACATCGAGGTTGGTCCCGATCATGCGGATGGCCCGGCCCCTCTCATCCTTGATCACCTGAGCCGCGGACTGGATGATCCTGACCGCGCCGTCCGGGCGGAGGACGCGGAACTCGGGTCGGAATTCCCGCTCGCCCCGGAGGGCGGCCTGGATTTCTCCCTCGGCGAAGGCGCGGTCCTCGGGATGCAGCGTCTGCCTCCAGGCGTCATAGGCCCCGCTGAAATCCTCCCGGCGGATGCCGTAGAGGGAATACATGCTTTCGTCCCAGGTCAGGTCGTTGTTGGCGATATCCCAGTCCCAGATGCCGATGTGGCCCGCATGAATGGCGAGCAGAAGGCGCTGTTCGCTGATCCGGAGGGACTCCTCCGCCGCCTTCCGTTCGAGGATCTCTGTGCTCAGCTGCCGGGTGCGCTCCTCGACTTTCTGTTCCACTTCCTCATAGGCCTGGCGGAGCATGGATTGCGTGCTCTCCAACTCGGCCTTTTCCTTTTGCAGGGCCAGGTTCGCGCCCCGCAACTGCTCAGGGCTCGGGATGGCCAGGATCTTGGGAAGCAGGGGCCAAACCGCGATGGCCGTGGTGATGGAGATGAGGGCGCAGAGCGAGTCCACCACGGCCTGCCACCAGTCCAGGGGCCACCAGAGCCCGAGGATGTGGACGAAATGGGTCACGCTGCAGGCCAGGATGAAGGCGCCGAACAGCAGGAGAACCCCGGAGAAGGGCAGATCCTTGCGCTTGATGATGAAGACGACCAGGAAGACCGGGATGGAGGAATAGGCCACCACCACGAGGGCATTGGCAATGGCCATGACCATCATCAAATTGGGGGACATCCTCCCGGTCAGGGTCCCCTGGATCTCGGCGCCGCCCTGCATGGCGAAGATGGGCATGCCGATGAGGAGGAGGAGCGAGGCCGCGGGAGCCAGGAGTCTGGGCGCGAACTCCCTGACCTGCCGGAGGCGTGACTTCGGCGGCGTCCAGGCCCACAGGTTGTAGCCGCGAAGACGAAGGCTGTTGGTGACCACGAAGATGGAACTGAAGGTCATGGCCCCGGCGGCGAGCATGGGCACGAGCAAGCCGTAGGCCGCCATGGGGATGAGGACGAGGTTGTAGCAGAAGGCCCACACCAGGTTCTGAACGATGGTCTGCACGGTGCCCCGGGACAGCGAGATGGCCCGGCCCACGCCCCGGAGATCGCCGCTCATCAGCGTGATTCCCGCGGTGGCCATGGCCACGTCGGTTCCAGTCCCCAGCGCGATGCCCGCGTCCGCCTGGGCCAGCGCCGGCGCATCGTTGATGCCGTCCCCGACCATGGCCACCACCTTGGCGCGGCCCTGAAGATCCCGGATGGCGGCCGCCTTGTCCTCGGGAAGGACGTCTGCCAGGACTGCATCGATGCCCGCCTGCCGGGCGATGGCTTCGGCGGTCCGCAGGTTGTCGCCCGTGACCATGACCACGTCCAGGCCCAATCGCTTCAGCTCACTGACGGCCTCCCTGGCCTCGGGCTTGATCGCATCGGCCAGGGCCAGCAGTCCCAGGAGGCGCGCTGGGCCCTGCCCGCGGGCCGCCGCCACCAGGATCACCGTCTTGCCTTCGTCCTGCAGCCGCGCGATGGAACCCTCCACGGATTCCAGGTCCAGCCCTTCGTTCCGCAGCAGGCGCGGGTTTCCCACGAGAACGGTGCCTTCCACCAGCTGGGCCCGGATCCCCAGTCCGCTGAACGCCTGGAATGCCAGGGGTTCCAGCAGGGCCAGCGCCCGGGCCTTCCCGGCCAGGACCAGCGCCCGGCCCAGCGGGTGTTCGGAGCCCTGCTCGGCGCTGGCGGCCAGGCGCAGCACCTCGTCCTCCGCCACACCGGCAAGGGCCACGATGTCCGTCACCTCGACCCGGCCCTGCGTGAGGGTCCCGGTCTTGTCCAGCACCACGGTATCCACGCGCCCCGCCCGCTCCAGAGCCTCGCTGGTCTTGAAGAGCAGGCCCATCTCGGCGCCTCGGCTGGTGCCCACGAGGATGGCGGTGGGTGTGGCCAGGCCGATGGCGCAGGGGCAGGCGATGACCATCACCGCCACGGCGTTCATCATGGCCCCCGGCCAGGGGATGTGGGCCACGGTGATCCAGCCGATGAAAGTGCACAGGGCCATGGCCAGGACGATGGGAACGAAATAGCGGCCGATCTCATCGGTCCGCAGCTGGATCGGAGCCTTGGCCGCCTGGGCATCCTGGACCAGCTTCACGATCCGGGCCAGGGTGGTGTCCCGGCCCACCCGGGTCGCCTCGAGGGTGATGAAGCCCTGGCGGTTGAGGGAGGCCCCGATGACCTCGTCCCCGGGACCCTTGCTCACCGGCATGGATTCGCCCGTGATCATGGATTCATCCAGGGCCGAATGCCCGTGGCGGATGAGCCCGTCCACGGGGACCTTGCCTCCGGGCCGCACCAGGACCTGGTCCCCCACGACCACCTGTTCCAGGGGCACTTCCACTTCCACGCCGTCCCGCAGGACCTGCGCGGTGGCGGGGCGCAGGTTCATCAACGCCTTGAGGGCCTCGGAGGTGCGGCCCTTGGCCCGGCTCTCCAGGTACTTGCCCAGCCGGATGAGGGTGATGATGGCCGCGCCGGTCTCGAAATAGACGTGGGGGCTGGGGATGAACCCCAGGGTCACACCGAGGCTGGAGCCATAGGCCACGGAGGAGCCCAGCACGATGAGCACGTCCATGTTGGCGCCGCCGGCCCGGAGGCTCCTCCAGGCGCCGCGGTAGAAGGAGGCCCCCACACCGAACTGCACGAGGGTGGCCAGGACGAGCATGGCGAACCGGTCGTGGGGGAAGCCCACCAGCCCGAAGTCCCTGGCCATGCTGAAGAGGACCAGCGGCACCGTGCAGGCCAGGCCGAGGATGAGCAGCCCCCGTTGCTGCTTCTGGTCCCGTGTGCGCAAATCGGCCTCGACGGCCTGGACCCGGTCCTCACCCTCGGCCTGGACCAGCTGGAAGCCCGCGCTCCGGATCACCGCAGCCAGTTCCGCGAGGCTGGTCAGGCCCGGGATGAATTCCAGCGCCACCTGCTCCGCGCCCCAATTCACGCCGGCCTCGAGGACCCCCTCCTGGCGGCGGAGCAGGCGCTCGAGGGTGGTGGCATCCGCGGGTTCCCTCAGCCCCAGGACGGACAGCTCCACCTTGCCTGTGGGGATGCCGTAGCCCAGCTGGGCGACCCGCAGCACGATGCGGCGCAGGTCCACCTCGGCGGCATGGAAATCGACGGTGAGCCGCTCCTGGGCCAGGTCCACCGTGGCGCGGACCACGCCGGGCAGCTTGGGCAGCTGGGTTTCGAGGAGGCTGGCACAGCTGGAGCAGCTCATGCCGCTCACGGGAAGGGTGGCGCGGGCGGTTCCCGGGGGAACTCCCGCGGGACCAGGATGGAAGCCGAGGGCCTGGACGGCGGTTTCGAGCTCCTCCACGGAGATCCGTGTCTCGTCGAACTCCACTTCCACGGTGCGGTCCGCGAAGCTGGCCTGGATGCGGGTGACTCCGCTCAAGGTGTCTTCCAGGGCCTCGATCTGCAGGACACAGCTGGGGCAGTGGATGTCAGGGACCGGAATGACCGTTTTCATGGCGGTTTGCCCTCGAGAACTTCGCCGGCTAGTTCAAATCGAAGATGATGCGCCCGCGGTACATGCCCATGGAGCAGGAGTAGTCGAATACGGTGCCTGGTTTCTGGGGCGGGATCCGGAGGGGCACCTGTCCCTGGGCCGGGAGAAGGAACTGTTCGTGCAGGGCCGGAAGGACCACCGCCCTCGCACAGGTATCGGATCCCCGGGTGATCCAGGTGAGAATCACCTCCTGGTGGGCCCTCACATGGAGTTCCCTCGGCGCGTAGCCGGATGCCCCCACCTCGATCACGGGGGACGCCGCGGGAGGCGACCCCTGATCCGCCGGGGGCGGGACGGCAGGCCGCGCCATCCGGTCGACCAGTCGCGACCAGGCCACCGGGGAACCGGCGAGGGTCAGCCCCTGGTTCACGGGAACCAGCCCCACGCCCACCAGGGTGAGCGCCACCAGGGGCGTGGCCCGTTGCAGGAGGGCGCTGCCCAGGCGGGTGGCCAGGTAGACCACCCCAAAGAACACAGGGGTGCTTCCGAGGGTGAATGAAAAAAGGAGGAGCGCTCCCCGCCGGGGGTCGCCCGTTCCGAGGGCGGCGGCCATCATGGCTTGCGCCACCCCGCAGGGGAGGAAAATGGTCAGCAGCCCCAGCGTCAGGGGCGCCGTCCAACCGCGCCCGGCCCCTGAACGATGCCGGATGAAGCGCCGGATGGTGGCGGGCGGCTGCAGGACAACATGCCGGAAGAAGGGGTGCAGGTCCAGCATCTGCAGCCCATGGGCCACCATGAAAAGGCCTGTGGCGATCATGAGGCCGGCCCGCACGGCCGTGGAGAGCTGGAGCACCGATCCGAAGGCGCCCAGCAGGGCCCCAAGCGCGGTGTAGGCCGCCAGCTTGGCCACCAGGAACAGGCCGATGGCCAGGGCCGGGGGGTGGCCTTCCCGAGGGGTCCCCGGGTCTGGGCGGACCAGGATGAGGCTGGTCAGCAGGCCCCCTTGCATCGCCAGGCAGCCCAGGGAACCCGAACTGGCTCCCGTGAAGAAGGCGATGAGCAGGTTCATGGAACCCCCGGCGGGCGCCCAGTCTATAAGGTGTGGTGTGGGGAAGGATCCCCTAGAGGATCGCCCCATGGCGGCTCCCCCCGCAACCGGCCACGGATCATGGGCGGCGCAGGGGGCCCCGCCAAGGGGCCCGGGCCTGGCTACTTGGCCGGTGCCGCCTGCATCCCCCGGGCCTCGATGAGGGGCTCGACGCTGGGGTCCTGGCCCCGGAAGGCGCGGTACAGCGTGGCCATGTCCTCGGTGCTGCCCCGCGAGAGGATCATCTTGCGGAAGCGGTCGCCGTTGGCGCGGGTGAGGTCCCCGTGAGCCTTGAACCAGGCGTAGGCATCGTGGTCCAGCACCTCGCTCCAAAGGTAGGCGTAGTAGCCCGCCGAGTAGCCGCCGGACCAGATGTGGGCGAAGTAGGTGGTGTGGTACCGGGGCGGAACCTCCGCCAGGTGGATCCGGAAGCGGTCGAGGGCCGAGGCCTCGAAGGCCGACACGTCCTTGGCCGGGGCCCCGGCGCTTTGCGTGTGCCAGGCCATGTCCAGCAGGGCCGAGGCCAGGTACTCGGTCAGGGCATAGCCCTGGTTGAAGGTTCGGGCCGCCTTGATCCGGTCCACCAGGGCCTGGGGCATGGGCTCATGGGTCTTGTAGTGCTTGGCATAGTGGGCGAACACCTGGGGATGGAGGGCCCAGTTCTCGTTGAACTGGGAAGGGAACTCCACGAAGTCGCGGGGCACGTTGGTGCCGGCGAGGGTGGGATACTTCACGTTCGAGAACAGGCCGTGCAGGGCGTGCCCGAACTCGTGGAACAGGGTGGTCACGTCGTCGAAGCTGAGGAGGGCGGGCTGGCCGGGGGCGGGCTTGGTGAAGTTGCAGACGTTGAAGACCACGGGTTTGGTGCGAAGGAGGCCGGACTGGTCCACGAAGCTGTCCATCCAGGCTCCGCCGGCCTTGTTGTCCCGCTTGAAGTAGTCCGCGTAAAAGAGGGCAAAGGGCTTCTTGTCGGCGTCGAAGACCTCGAACACCCGCACATCGGGCTGGTAGGTGGGGAGGTCGTGGCGCTCCTGGAAGGTGAGTCCGTAGAGCTGGTTGGCGGCGTAGAACACGCCCTCCCGCAGCACCCGGTCCAGCTCGAAGTAGGGCTTGATCTGGGATTCGTCCAGATCGAACTCGGCCTTCCGGACCCGCTCGGCGTAGTAGGACCAGTCCCAGGCGGCCAGGGGGAAGCCGCCCTTCTCGCCATCGATGAGGGCCTGCATCTTGGCGGCCTCGGCGCGGGCCTTGGCCGTGGCCGCGGGCACCAGGGAGGTCATGAGCCGCTCGGCGGCCTCGGGGGTCTTCGCCATCTGGTCGGCCAGGGCGTAGGAGGCGTAGTCCTTGTACCCGAACAGGCGGGCCTTTTCCGCGCGGAGCTGGGCGAGGCGGAGGACCAGGGCCCGGGTGTCCTGGGCATGGCCCTGGTCGGCGCGATCCACGGAGGCCTTGAACAGGCGCTCGCGGACGGAGCGGTCCGCCAGGGAGGCCAGGGCGGGCTGCTGGGTGGTGTTTTGAAGCGGGAGGAGGAACTTCCCCTCCAGGCCCCGCGCCTGGGCGGCGGTGGCGGCGGCGTCGATCTCCCCATCAGAGAGGCCCTTCAGGCTCGCCCGGTCGGCCACGACCAGGGCGCCCTCCTTGGTGGCGGCCAGCAGGCGGTTCTGGAACTCGGTGGTGAGCTTCGATTCCTCCTGGTTGAGGGCGCGGAGCGCCGTCTGATCGGCGGCCGCGAGCTGGGCCCCGGCATGGACGAAGTCGCGGTAATAGCGCTCGACCAGCTCCCGACCTTCGGGGCCGAGCTTCAGGTGGGCGCGCTGCTCATAGACGGCCTTCACCCGGGCGAAGAGCTTCGCGTTGAGGTAGATCTCGTCGTTGTGCCCCGCCAGCTTGGGCGCCACTTCCGCCTCGACCTTCTGGAGGGCGGGGTTCGTGTTGGCCTGGGTGATGGCGAAGAAGACCTTGGTGGCCCGGTTCAGCAGGGTGCCGGCCCGCTCCATGGCCACGAAGGTGTTTTCGAAAGTGGGCGCGGCGGGGTTGTCGGCGATCTTCCGGATCCTGGCCAGCTGCGCCTTCATGCCCGCCTCGATGGCCGGCAGGTAGTCGCCATCGTGGATCTGGTCGAACTGGGGAGCGTGGTAGGGCAGGGGACTGGGCTTCATGAAGGGGGTTCCTGGCGGGGTGGCGGCAGCGGCCAGGGCGCAGGCGCAAAGCGTCCAGGCCGAGGCGATGAAAAGGGGGCGACGGATCCATGGCATGAGGGGGGTTCTCCCTGGAAGGTGAGCAGGCGCGGCCTGCGTCCGCGATCGGGTGGGGTCAGGCCCCCCATGCTAACGCCGCCGGCCCCGGGGCGGGTACCCTGGACGCTTTCGGGAGCTCCTTGCGCCAGCCCTCCTCGCCCCCCTTGGCCTTCTGCGCACGCTTTTGCGCCCCAGGAATGGATCGACGCTGATGACCTGGATGAGGGCGCGGATCCGGGATCCCATTCTCGGCCTGCTCCGGCAGGGGCTGAGTCCGGAGGGACTGGCCTGGAGCCTGGCGGTGGGCCTCGCCTTGGGCGTCATCCCCCTGCTGGGGACCTCGACGATCCTGTGCGTGGGCGTGGCCCTGGCCTTCCGGCTGAACCAGCCGGCCATGCAACTGGCCAATTACCTGGCCTACCCGCTCCAGATCCTCCTCCTGTACCCCTTCATCCGGATGGGCGAGGGACTCTTCGGCACTCCGCACCAGACCGTCTCCCTGGCCCATCTCCAGGCGGCCCTGAAGGTCGATGCCTGGGGCGCCGTCCGGATGTTCGGGACCAGCCTATGGCATGCCAGTGTGGCCTGGTTGCTGGTGGTGCCCCTCCCCACGCTCCTCCTGACCTGGGGGCTCCGGCCAATATTGCGTCGAGCCTTGAAGTCCTTTCGTCGCCCCTGAACCGCGGCTAGGCTGATGGGGCCTGGATTGTTGGAGCCCTTGACATGAGCGATCTTCCGGTTCGCAAACCGGCTGTCATCCGCAGGCGGTTCCCCCTGGGCTGGCTGGTGCTCGGCCTCCTGGGGCTGACGACCGCCGCCTTCGTGGTGATCCGGAG
>JARLGO010000029.1 GCA_031292655.1 Geothrix sp. | reverse complement strand
TCCCCGGCGGCGCAGCCGGTGGCGGCATCGGCTTCGGTGAGGACGGCGCCCTTGTGGATCCACTCCCAGAGGATGGACATGCGGATCTCGCCCGTGGCCATGTCCTCCATGAGGTAGAGCACGTCGTCGTTGCCGAAGAAGTCCGCGGGCTTCAGGGCCGCGGCCTGAAAGCCCCGGAGGAAGGCGTTGCCGTACTGCAGGGCCACGGACAGCAGGTCCCGGGCCCCCGCGATGGTGCGGGGCGCCGGTTCCAGCAGGGCCAGCCCGGCGGCATCCTCGGGGGTGTAGGTCAGCGCCGGGAAGGCTCGGCCCGCCTGGTTGGCCTGGCCCGCCTTCTCCCAGACCGGGCGGACGATGTGGACCATCTTCCAGTGCGCCACCCACTTGCCCGAGGCCCCCTCGCGCTGCTCGCGCTCGGCCCCGGCCACGGCCCGCTTCATGCTCGAGGCCACGCCCTCCTCGGAGCCCACGGGGATGTTGGGTTCCATGCCGCCCTGCCAGAGGGCGAAGCGGCCGTTCCGGTCCGGCGTGTTCATGGCCCGGCGCACCCGGTCCTCGTAGACCCGCATGTAGCCGTAGGTCATGGTGATGGACGAGATGTTGGGATTCACGAAGGCCTTGTCCCAGGCCAGGGCGTCCGACACGCTGTTGATGTAGTCCCAGCGGCCCGTGTTGAAGCCCACGAAGTGGGGCGACAGGGCGGCCCGGATCTCCATGAGCTGGAAGCACTGCTCGATCTGCTCCACCAGGACGTAGCACTTGATGGTGCCCGCGGGCAGGCCCAGGTGGGTCTGCAGCGCCAGCAGCAGGCTGTTCCAGTAGGCGGCCTCCTCCGCGGTCTGGATCTTGGGCAGGTAGAGGACGAGGCTGCGGCCCGCGGCCTGGAGCTTCCGGTGGTTGTTCACGATGAAGAGCACCAGGTCCGCGATGGAGGCGGAGAAGCCGTGGCCATCGAAGCGGATGTGGCGGTCGTCCAGGTGCAGGCCCCGGCAGCGGTACAGCACCGTGGTGAAGTCCAGCTGCTGGCGCCAGTCGGCGATGATCGCCTTCCCGAAGAAGCCCTCGGCCCAGCGGTTCATCTCGGAGGCGACCTCCTCGGCCACCTCCAGGAAGAGCGGGTCCCGGGCGATGGCCAGCTTGAGGTTGCGGTGGTTGTCCAGGGACATGGTGTCCACCTGGCCCAGCGCGTCCTCGCCGTCGAACATCCAGCCGTCGGCGCCGGACAGCAGGGCGTAGGCCACGTTGCGGATGCCGGAGCGCACGTCGGAGCGGGGCTTGGTGGCCGGCCCCGTGCCCTGGATCCACTGGCGCTGGAGGTCCGGCGGGATCACCGCGCCGTCGAAGTTGCCGGACCGCGCATCGGCCACCTGGATCTGGGTCCCGGGGATGAGGGCGGCGGGGTCGAGGAAGCCGATCCGCTCGCCCCGCTCGTGGCGCCGCTTCCGCCGGGCGGTGCGGGCGGTCATCAACTCGCGGCGGCGCTGGTCGAGGGGCGCCAGCGCCTCCAGGGCACGAAGGGCCTCCGGCGTGAACACATCCGGATACTGGGCCAGAACCCCTGGGCGGAATTCGAGGGAAGTGGGCATCGTGGCCTCCGGTGGCGGCA
This sequence comes from Geothrix sp., assembly GCA_031292655.1. Taxonomy (GTDB): domain Bacteria; phylum Acidobacteriota; class Holophagae; order Holophagales; family Holophagaceae; genus Geothrix. Next base: position 326 of record JARLGO010000029.1, on the reverse strand, counting down.
CCCCAGGGAAGGGTGCCCTTGGCTGTTTCAGGTGAGGACTGAGACTGAGGAAATGGATCGGTGTCACTGGCTCGGGAAAGCCGGGGGCCGACTCATAGGTGCGCTGTCCGCTGCGTAGGTGTTCAATTTTCATCCCATGCGCTCGGGAAACCAGAGAATCTTTTCGATCCCTGGAATCGGAATCACTGATCGAAGCGCCGGCAATACCGACGTCCAGGTGGCTTTCCAAAGGGAGGCGGGGGATGCAGGTACAATGGCCCGCATGGATGTCCGAACCCTCTCCACCTTCAGCGTGGCCGCCCGCACCCTCAATTTCACGAACGCTG
>JARLGO010000224.1 GCA_031292655.1 Geothrix sp. | reverse complement strand
CTGACGCAGCATGGCGACGCGCGCCGCCGTACGCCCTCCGGGATGGGCCCAGGCGGGCGCCCCGCGGCGTCAGGGCCCTTGAACGATGCCACCACATCGCCCCGCGGGCCCTTCCTGGCGGTGCATCCCGCCTGGACCCATCGCGGGGCCCTCGAATACTTGGACAGGCTCCTAGCAAAGCCCCCGCTAGAATCCAGCCCAGGAGTCCCCATGAGATGGGTTCGAGGCATTCTGATGGGCCTGGTGGTGATGGCCGCGGGGCGGGCCCAGGAGGCGGACCTCGTGTTGACGGACGCCGGGGCGGACCGGTTCGCGGCCCTGGCCCTCGCCTGCGTGCGCCGGGAATATCCCAACAAGCTCGACCACGTGATGAACGGGGCCGGGGAGGTTCAGGCTCCGAAGGCGCTCCATCCCGCGTTTTACGGCTGCTTCGACTGGCACTCCTCGGTGCACGGGCACTGGATGCTCGTGAAGCTGCTGCGGGATCATCCCGGCATGGCCCGAGCGGCGGAGATCCGCGCGGTGCTGGACGAGAACCTCTCGCCGGATCGCATTGCCGTGGAGGTGGCCTACCTGGGGCAGGCCAACCGCAGGAGCTTCGAGCGGACCTACGGCTGGGCCTGGCTGCTCAAGCTCTCGGCGGAACTGCGGAGTTGGAATGATCCGGCCGCCGCAGGCTGGGCCCGGGCGCTCCAGCCCCTGGCGGACGAACTGGCGGCCCAGTTCAAGACCTTCCTGCCGAAGCAGACCTACCCCATCCGGACCGGTGTCCATCCGAATACGGCCTTCGGCCTGGACCTGGCCCTGGACTACGCCCGCAGCGTCCAGGACGGCCCCTTCGAGGCCCTGATCCTGGAGCGCGCCCGGACCTGGTTCGGCCGGGACCGGCGGGGGCCCCTGGCCTGGGAGCCCGGAGGCGAGGACTTCCTGTCCCCCTGCCTGGAGGAGGCGGCCCTGATGTCGCGGGTGCTGCCCCGCCCGGCCTTCCGCCGGTGGCTGGCCGGGTTCCTGCCGGGTCTGCCGGGGGGGCTCGCCCCTGCCGTGGTCTCGGATCGCACGGATCCGAAGATCGTCCATCTGGACGGGCTCAACCTTAGCCGGGCCCGGGCCCTGCATCGCCTGGCCACGGCGCTGGGTCCGGCGGATCCCCGCTCGGCGGGCTTGGACCGGCTGGCGGACCGCCATGCCCGGGCCTCCCTGCCTCACCTCGCTTCGGGCAACTACGAAGGCGAGCATTGGCTGGCCACCTTCGCCGTGCGGATGCTGTCGGAGCGCCGCTAGACCTCCGCCGACATCGTCCCGTCCGATCCCAGCACGGTGAGCAGGTGGGGGAAGTGGTGCCGGTCCTCGGTCAAGATGTGCCCCTTGATCAGGTCCAGGGCCAGGAAGGTCACCAGCCGCTCGAAGTCCAACTCGCCCGCCTGGACATCGGTCTGCAGATTCCCGGCCCGCTGCAGCAGGCTGGCGTGGACCTTGGCGTGGGCCGCCAGATCGGGATAGCGGGCCTCGCGGAGGAGGGCCTCCTCGTCGTGGAAATGCTGGGCCGTGTGGGCCAATAGGGTCTCCAGGCGCAGGGAGACCTCGGCCAGCGGGTGGTTTTCTGCGACCACGGACATCAGGGTGCTGGCCAGCCGGAAGAGCCGCCGGTGCTGGGCGTCGATGAGGGGATGGCCGCTGGTGTAGGCTTCCTCCCAGACCATCCCCAGCAGGGACTGTTCCCCCAGGGGCTCGGGTCCCCGGCGCTCCGGGGCGGGGGCTTGCACCACACAGTTCCGGCCGCTGGTCTTGGCGCGGTAGAGGGCCTGGTCGGTGCGCTCGATCCACGCTTCGAGGCTTTCCCCGAGGGTGTATTCCGACACGCCCAGGCTCATGGTCACCTGTCCCACATCCGGAAAGTCGACGGCCGCCAGCGCGGTTCGAAGCTTCTCGGCGAGGCCCATGGCCCCCTCCATCCGCGTGGCCGGGGCCATCACCAGGAACTCCTCGCCGCCCCACCGGATCAGCGCGTCCGATAGGCGCAGATGCTGGCGGACGGTCTGCACCGTGCCCGCCAGGACCAGGTCCCCGGCGCCATGTCCGAAGGTGTCGTTGACGCGCTTGAAATGATCCAGGTCGAACATGATGAGGGCCAGCGGATCCCGCCGCCGCTGGGCCAGGGCCATCTCGGGGAGCACCGCTTCCTCGAAGCGCCGCCGGTTCCAGGCCCCAGTCAGCCGGTCGGTGGAGGCGACCTGCTCCAGTTGGCTCAGGGCCCGTTGGAGGCTCTGATTGGCCGCTTCCGCCGTCCGGCGGGCCTCCTCCAGATCCCGGAGCCGCTCCGAAAGCTCGGCGTTCCGCTCCTGCACCAGCTTTTCCATATCCCGGGCCTGCCCGGCTGCAGCGGCCAGCTGGGCCGCCTGGACCGCTTCCGTGGACTGCTGCAGCTCTTTCATTTGCCTGAGCATGGCCCAGCCCAGGGCCAGGGCGAGGACCAGGAGGGCGGCCTGAATGGCTGTCAGGCTGGAGGCCCGGCTCATCCAGCCCAGGGACGAGGCCGCGAGGGACCCGCAGCGGAACAGCAGGGCGAGGCTCACCGCCATCACGAGGCGGGCGCTGCCCACCTTCTCCCGGTGGGCGCGCAGCCCCGCCGTGAGGGTGAGGATGCCCAGCAGCGACGCCAGCAGGCCCAACAGGATCCTGGACACGAGGAAGGAGGGTTCCCAGGGCAGCAGCGCGACGAAGGAGACCGCAAAGGCGCCCATGGCGGAGAAGCGCCGGAGGCGCGCCAGGTGCCCGGCCCCGAGGGAGGGGGCGAGGAGGTAGGCGGTGACCCGCTCCCAGGCGGCAAGGCTGGTGCCTGCCAACACCACGGACAGGGGGCGGATGGCCGGGAGCAGCGGACCGGGAAGCAGGGAGGCCGCGATGTCGCTGAAGGTGATCCAGGCGGCGGCCACGGTGAGCCCGAACAGGCCGGCCATGCTGAGCACGCGGTCGCGCAGGGAATGGTAGGCCAGGATGGATAGGATCGCCAGCGCCACGAGAATGCCGGCCACAAAGGACTGGAGGGCTAGGGGCAGGGCCGATGGTGGGGCCGGGAGGCTGGGGGGGAGGGGCGCAAGCATGGCTTCGCCCTCATCGGCGCCTTTTGAAGAAAGCTTGGATTTGGGCACGGCAGTCGGGTTCCAGCAGGCCGCCCTGGAACTCGATGCGGTGGTTGAGGGCCGCGCCCTGAAGGGTGTCCAGCCACCGGCTGACGCCCACTTTGGGGTCCGGGGCGCCGAAGACCACGCGGTCGACCCGGGCATGGATGAGCGCGCCGAAGCACATGAGGCAGGGCTCGAGGGTCACGTAAAGCGTGGCGCCCGTGAGGCGGTAGTTCCTGGTCCAGGCCCCGGCGCTCCGCAGGGCCAGGATCTCGGCATGGGCGGTGGGATCATGCAGCTTCACCGGCTGGTTGAATCCCCGGCCCAGCAGGGCGCCCTCGGACACCAGCACGGCGCCCACGGGAACCTCGTCCAGGCGGTCCGCCATCTCCGCCTCCTGGAGGGCGAGCTTCATGAAGTAGATGTCGTCGCCGCTCCACAT
>JARLGO010000223.1 GCA_031292655.1 Geothrix sp. | reverse complement strand
GTGTGTGGGGGGGGGGGCGGGGCGCGCCCCCCGGCGCGGCGGCCGCCGCCGCCCCCCCCCCCCCCGGGGGGCGGGATGCGGGGACCCGGACCTGCCAGAAGCCAGACAGCCACAGTAAAACCAGGACCTCAACCCTTGGCCTTCAACCGTAATAGACCTTCCACAGCGCCAGCCCCCGTCGCGAGGCATCCAGGAGCGCGTTGGCCGTGAGCGTCGCCCCCGACAGCGGCCGGATGGCGCGCTTGAGGGTGAGTTCCCCATCCAGCGCCCGGCCCTGGAACTGGCCCAGCCACGCCGCCTTGGGCGCGTAGTCCGGCGGCTCCCGGAAGGCCACCACCTCCACCCGGCGCAGGCGCCCGTCCTGCCCCACCGCGACCATGGCGGTCTCGTTCTCGGTGCGCACGCGGTGGGTGTCGAAGAAGGCCACCCCCTGGAGCTTCCCGTCCTTCCAGGCTTCGTACGCCACGTACCACAGCCCCGGCAGCTTCCCCCCGGCCAGGGCCTCGGCCTGAGCCGCCTGGGCGGGGGTGGGATAGCAGTCCTTGCGCACGAAGGTGCACTCCGGGAAGGCCAGGGTCAGCGCCTCGTGCTGGGCCGGGAGGGCCTGCACCAGCGCCGCCCCCGACAGGAAGAGGGCCAGGGCCTTCAGCTCAGAATTCATAGCCGAGCCCCAGGTCCAGCTCGTTCCAGCCCGTGGCGGCGCCGTTGCGGATGCGGTCGAAGGTGGCCTTCACGGCGATCTGGGGGATGGGCTTCCAGGAGAAGCCCGCGGAGACGATGCTCTGGTCGTTGGCGGGATCCGCCGTGACCCCCGCCGCCACCGCTTCCTGGAGGTTCAGCCGCTCCCAGCGCAGGAAGGGGATGAGGGCCTGGCGGTTGCCCTTGAGGACGTCGTACCCCGCCTCCAGGTAGCCGCCCCACTGGCGCGTGCCCACCTGCAGGGCCTGGGCCGCGGGACCCAGGGCCTCGAGGTTCGAGGCGCCCACCGTGGTGCGGGCGTAGAGGCCCCGCAGCTGCCAGCCGCCGCCCTTGTACTCCGCATGGAGTTCGCCCAGGCTCACCGGGACCGTGAGGGGCGACACCGGGCCGGTGGGGGCGTAGGCGCAGGAGCCGTGGTAGAAGCCCACCCCCAGGGTGCCGCCGGGAAGGGGCGTCCAGTCCAGGCGCCCGGTCACGGCGAAGCGGTCCGCGATGGCCTGGTGTCCGTCCTGCCTGCCTCCCGTGATCCCGGCCGGGCCGAAGCCGGCCGCGTTGAGGGAGGTCACGGTGTACACGCGGTAGGTGAACTGCTCGGAAAGGAAACGCCCATGGATGCCCAGGCCGTTCTCGTGCCACGTGGTGGGGATGATCCCCCCCTCCTGCTCCAGGAACGGCCGCTGGGCGCTGAGCACCGAAGGCGGTTCGTGCTGCTCGTTGGTGAAGCCCAGGGGCAGGAGCACCTGGCCGGCACGGATGTTGAACGCCGGGTCGATCAGGAAATCCAGGTAGGCGAATTCCAGGATGGCCTCGCCCTGGGCGTGCTCGTCGGAGACGCCGCTGTGCTCGAACTCCATCTCGCTGTTGAAGAGGATCCAGTCGTTGAAGCGGTAGCCGATGTAGAAGACGCCCCGGAGCGTGTCGAACATGTCGTGCTGGGGCTGGGGCGTGCCGTCCTGCAGCTTGCTGGCGAAGTTCTGGTAGAGGAATTCGCCGTAGCCGCCCAGGGACACGCCGCTGGAGACGCCATAGATCTTCGCCGCGGCCACGCCCAGACCCTCGCCGCCGCCCGCCTGCGACGCCTGCGCGGCCTGCGGTGCGCCCTGGGCCTGCTCCAGCGCCTGGGACAGGGCGTCCACCTTGCGCTGAAGCTCCTGGAGCTGGTCATGGTCGGACCGGGGCGGCTCCGGGGTCTGGGCCCCGAGGCCGGAGGCCGTAAGGAAAGCAAGGCAGGTCAGGACAAAGGGCTTCATGGCGTCCTCGTGAGGAGAAACTTGAATTAAGATTGAGTCTCATTCTCTCTTAACCCTTGAATCTGTCAAGGGGGAATATTTGCGCCAAATGTTCTAATTAAGCATTCACATGCCCTGCTACCCGGAGGTCCCATGAAGGCCTGGAAAGCGCTCGTTCCGCCCCTGCTCGGCCTCTGCCTCCTGGTCGTCCCCGCCCCGGCGGGCCTGGCGCCCCACGCGTGGCACTACTTCGCCCTCTTCGCGGCGGTCATCGCGGCCCTGGTCCTGGAACCCCTGCCGGGCGGCGCCGTCGGGCTCCTGGGCCTCACCGTGGCCGTGCTGTTCGCCCGGTTCCTGCTGTACAGCCCCGAGCAGCTGGCCAAACCCGGCTTCAGCGTCTCGGGGGCGGCCCTGGCCTGGGGCCTCTCGGGGTTCTCGAACCCCACGGTCTGGCTCATCTTCGCGGCCTTCATGTTCGCCCTGGCCTACGAGAAGACCGGCCTGGGCAGGCGCATCGCCCTCGTCCTGGTGAAGCTGATGGGGAGCAGCACCCTCTATCTGGGGTACGCCGTCCTCCTCGCGGACCTTCTCCTGGCCCCCTTCACCCCCTCCAACACCGCCCGCAGCGGGGGCACCATCTTTCCGGTCATCAGCCATCTGCCGCCCCTGTACGACTCCAAGCCGAACGACCCCTCCAGGCACAGGATCGGCTCGTACCTGATGTGGGTGGCCCTGGCCACCACCTGCGTGACCAGCAGCCTCTTCATGACGGCCCTGGCCCCCAACGTCCTCGCGGTGGAACTGGTGCGCAAGACGATCCACGTGGACCTCCAGTGGCTCAAGTGGCTCTTCGCGGCCCTTCCGGCCTGCCTGCTCCTCCTGGCCCTGATCCCCCTGGTCACCTACTGGGTGGAGAAGCCCTCCGTGAAGGGCGGCCCCGAGGTGCCCCGGTGGGCGGCTGAGGAACTGGCCAAGATGGGCGTCCTCACCCGGAAGGAGGTCCTCCTGCTGGTGTACGTGGGCTGCGCCCTGGGGCTCTGGATCTTCGGGGACGCCTACGTCAACCCCACCACCGTGGCCCTGCTGGTGATCGGCATGATGCTGGTGACCGGGGTGATCACCTGGCCCCAGATGATGCAGAACAAGGACGCCTGGAACACCTACGCCTGGTTCGCGACCCTGGTGGCCCTGGCCGACGGCCTCTCCCGGGTGGGCTTCATCCCCTGGTTCGCCACCAGCGTGGGGGCCCACCTGGGCGGCCTGTCCGTGTTCCAGGCCCTGGCGGCCCTGCTGCTGGTGAACTTCCTCCTCCATTACCTGTTCGCCAGCATCACCGCCCACGTCACGGCGGTGCTGCCGGTGCTGCTGGCCGTGGGCGCCGCCATCCCGGGCATGCCCGTGGACAAGATGGCCCTGCTGCTCTGCCTCCAGCTGGGCATCATGGGCGTGATCACCCCCTACGGCACCGGGCCCAGTCCCGTGTACTTCGGCTCGGGCTTCCTGCCCGGGCCCCTCTACTGGAAGCTGGGCACCGTGTTCGGGCTGCTGTTCCTGGCGGCTTTCTTCCTGATCACCGTGCCGTGGGTCATGCTCCGCTAGTGTAGGCCGTCAGAAATACATGTAACTATTTAGCGCCTCGTTGCACCTGATACTGAGGGGCGACATGGCACATGCTGGGCGGGTTGACCTGACAGAAGACCAGACGAGGCGCCTGGAGGAGATGGCACGAAGCCGGACATTGGCTGCCCGCAAGGTTTTGCGGGCGAAGATTGTGCTTCGTCGGGCGAAGGGTGAATCCTTTCGATCCATCGGGCAGGCCTTGGACTGCGATCACCGGACTGCCTGGCAATGGGTCAAGAGGTGGGAGGCGGCAGGCTTTGAGGGGATCGAGCAAGAGCAGGAAGGCCGAGGGCGGAAATCCTGGGTGATTGCTCCGAAGGGGCCGGAGATCGTGCAGAAGACCACCCAGGAGAAACCTGCCAATGCCACTCACTGGAGCCGGGCGACCATGGCTCGTGCGGCAGGAGTCAGTGAGAGCACGGTCGGACGGATCTGGAAGCAGTATGGGCTCAAGCCCCATCGGGTAGCGGGTTTCAAGATCAGCAATGATCCCCATTGCGAAGAGAAGCTGGTGGATATCGTGGCCCTGTATCTGGATCCTCCCGAACATGCCATTGTCCTGAGCGTTGATGAGAAGAGCCAGATTCAGGCTCTGGATCGGAGCCAGCCCGGCCTTCCAATGAAAAAAGGCCGCTGTGGGACGATGACCCATGACTACAAGCGGAACGGAACCACGACACTGTTCGCGGCCCTGAATACGCTGGACGGGACCGTGATCTCCGAGACGATGGCGCGCCACCGTCATGACGAATGGTTGAAATTCCTCAAGCGATTGCAGCGTGAAACCCCGAAAAAGCTCGAGCTGCACATCATCTGCGACAACTATGCGACCCACAAGCATCCGGCGGTGACGAAGTGGCTGGAGGCGCACAAGCGCGTCCACGTTCATTTCACGCCAACAAGTTCATCATGGTTGAACATGGTGGAACGGTTCTTTCGGGATATCACGGAGAACCGCATCCGCAGAGGGGTTTTTCGAGCAGTCCCCGAACTGGAATCCGCCATCCAGACCTACATCGCGAACCACAATGCAGCGCCGAAGCCATTCATCTGGACGGCATCAGCAAATGACATTCTCGCCAAGGTCGCCCGAGCCCGGAAGGCGCTGGATGCCGCCCATGGAGCCGATGTTACGAAGTAGGGGCGAGGCCTGCTTTGCTTTTCTCGGCGAGCCTCGGCAACCCCGGCGTCCTCGGCGATAAGTCCTTCCTCGGTTCTCGGAACGCATCGAGTCAATGCGCCGAAACACCAATGAAAGTGCTTATCGCCGAGGACGCCGGGGTTGCCGAGGCTCGCCGAGAAAAGATAAAAACCTGAATCTCCCCCAGGGATTGAACGCATGGATTCCCTGGAGGGCGAAAAGGCATGGGCCGCCACTGGGGAGAGGATTGGGGCGATGATTATCCTCATCGGGATATAACGGAGGCGATCATCCAGGCGGCAATCCGACTGCAGAAGACCTTAGGACCCGGGCTCCTGGAAGACGCATACAAGGTTTGCTTGGCCCATGCGCTCAGGCTCGACGGCCATAAGGCCCTCCGAGAAGTTCACCTGGATATCACCTATGAGGGGCTGTGCGTCCCCAACTCCTACATCATGGACATCGTCGTGGATGACAAGGTGGTGGTTGAAGCCAAGGCGATCGAAAAATTCTCCGACGTCAACTTTGCCCAACTGAATAGCTACCTTCATTTCTCCAGCTTTGAAGTAGGCCTGCTGCTCAATTTTCACAACTGGCCACTCAAGGACGGCGGGATAAAGCGGCTCATCAACACCAAAGCCTGATCACCATCGGCTGGAAGCACTGGGCTGGGATGCTACAGGTATTTCTGGCGGCCTTCACTAGCGGTGGACCAGGACGAAACGCACCACCCGGCCTACGGGCCTCCACACGAGGTCCAGGCATCGGTAGCGAAGCTTCGGCTTTCGAATGGCTGCCGGACTCCTGGTGGAGCAACTTGACCCCAGGCCTTTTCCGACCCTCCTTGGCGGCCTTGATGCCATCGGCGAGGAGAACCAGGCGGCCACCGGCCTCGAACGGCGTGAACAGGGATAGGGCGAGGCGGATCCAACCGTGGGTGAGGAGGTCCAGGTCCAGGGCCTTGCTGTGGAACAGGCCGAGGAACCGGGGACAGGCAGCAGGCTTGAGACGCAGGACCCGGACGAAGCTGGTCACTGAAGACGACCGAAAAGACTACGGAGAAACACGTTTCCTTGCTCTGGCTCTTTTGGCTGGAAGGCTTCACGTGCTTTGTTTCGCTCCAACACCTTCCGGAATTCGAGTGATCAGCTTCCGCAAGGCGAACGGCCGATAGGAGATCGCCTATGAAAAACAAAAAGCCGTTGACGGACGATGAGGGTGAAGTCCGGGAACTGACTGCCGAGGACATGAAGGATTTCCGCCCGATCCAGGAGGTCCTTCCCGTTGCCCTTTTATACAAGCTCGGGGTCAGAGGCCCGCAGAAAACCCCGACCAAGGACCGGATCAACATCCGCCTTTCCCACGACGTGGTGGAGCATTTCCGCGCTACTGGGCCCGGCTGGCAGAGCAGGATCGACGAGGCCCTGCGTGAATGGGTGCGGACACATAATCGTTGATTAGGAAGCAAGTTAGGGAAACCCAATCGTGTCCTGGCAAGCCAACCTTCCTTGGCGTGAAAGCCTGCCGAAGGATTAGACGCAGCTCCTGCCCGGAGCGTACGACCCTATTTAATTCGAAATCCCGTCAAAAGACCCCCTGGATGATCCCCCCGTCCACCTGGAGGGACGCCCCCGTCACGTAGCTCGCCCGCTCGCTACACAGGAAGGCGATGACGTCCCCGATCTCCTCGGGGCGGCCCATGCGCTTGACGGGGATGGTCTCCTTGGCCTTGTCGAAGTACTCCTCGATGGTGGTGCCGTCCTTCTGGGCCCGGACCTCGGCCAGGTGCATCTGGCGGTCGGTGAGGACGTGGCCGGGGAGGAGGGCGTTCACCAGGACGTTGTCGGCGCCGAACTCCGTGGCCATGGTCTTGGTCAGGGCGGAGAGGCCCGCACGCAGGGCGCTGCTGATGGTGAGCAGGGGCACGGGCTGCTTGGCCACCAGGGAGGTGATGTGGACGATGCGGCCCCACTTGCGCGCCCGCATGCCGGGCAGGACGAGACGGGAGAGGCGCACGGCGTTCATGAGGGTGGATTGGACGCCGCTCGCCCACTGGGCTTCGGTGAGGTCCATGAAGGTGGCGGCGGGGGGCCCGCCGGTGTTGGTGACGAGGATGTCAACCTGGCCGAAGGCCGGGAGGGACGCCTTGGACCAGTCCGCCAGCTCGGTGGGGTTGGTGACGTCGCAGACCACGGCCAGGACCGAGCCGCCCAGATCGGCCTTGGCGGCCTCCAGCGTCGCGGCATCCCGGCCGCAGATGGAGACCTTGCACCCTTCCTTGAGGAGGGCGGAGGCCGCCGCCTTGCCCAGGCCCTTGCTCGCCGCCGCCACCATCGCCACCTTGCCCCTTATACCCAGATCCATGGCCGTACCTCCAGAAATCCAGGCTGCCACGATCCCGGGCTTCCCGGAAGAGATGTGATTTCCTTGGCAGACAGGGGGATGGGCACCCGGTAGCCTAAGAGGTTCCCATTTCTCTAGGAATCCCCATGAATGCAGCCATCCAAAGATCCCTGCGCGATTCCGTCGTGGCCAGATGGACCTCCCTGCTGATCGTGTCCTTCACGATGCTGTGCGGCTACTACGTGGCGGACGTCATGTCGCCCCTCAAGCCGCTGATCGAGCAGCAGCTCAAGTGGACCAGCGCCGAGTACGGCTTCTTCACCGGGTCCTATGCGTGGTTCAACGTCTTTCTCTTCATGCTCATCCTGGGCGGCATCATCCTGGACAAGCTCGGCGCCCGGATCACCGGCGTCCTCGCCTGCTCCCTCATGGTGCTGGGCTGCGGCGTGAAGTGGTGGGCGGTCAGCACCCATATGCTGGACCACACCATGATCCCCCTCATCCACGTGAAGGGGCAGGTCATGGTGGCCTCCCTGGGCTTCGCGGCCTTCGGGGTGGGCATCGAGATCATCGGCGTCACCGCCACCAAGATCATCGCCCGGTGGTTCAAGGGCTACGAGATCGCCCTGGCCATGGGCCTCCAGGTGGGCACCGCCCGCATCGGCACCGCCCTGGCCCTGGGTCTGGGCGCGCCCATCGCCGTCTACTTCAAGGCCGTGGGCGCCCCGGTCCTGGTGGGCGTCATCCTGCTCGCCATCGGCCTCCTGGCCTACTTCTTCTACTGCGCCATGGACAAGAAGCTCGACAAGACCGAAGCGGACAGTGGCCAGAGCAGCGAGGACGAGGAAGCCTTCCGCCTCTCCGACATCAAGGAGATCCTCAGCATCCGGGGCTTCTGGTACATCACCATCCTGTGCGCCCTCTTCTACTCCGCGGTCTTCCCCTTCCTGAAGTACGCCCCGGACCTCATGGTCCAGAAGTTCCACGTGAAGGAGAGCTGGGCCGGCGCCATCCCCAGCATCCTCCCCTTCGCCACCATCCCCCTCACCGTGGTCTTCGGCAGCTACTACGACCGCAAGGGCAAGGGCGCCACGCTCATGATCATCGGCTCCCTGCTGCTGGTGCTGGTCCACTTCATCTTCACCGTACCCATCCTGAACAGCTGGATGGTGGCCCTGGCCGCCACCATCGTCCTGGGCTTCGGGTTCTCCCTGGTGCCTTCGGCCATGTGGCCTTCCGTGCCCAAGTTCATCCCCCACCGCCAGCTGGGGACGGCCTACGCGATGATCTTCTGGACCCAGAACCTGGTGGCCCTGTGGGGCGTGCCCTACCTCATCGGCTACCTCCTGGACCGCTTCTGCATCACCGGCACGATGGTGGTGGACGGCGTCAGCAGCCCCTCGTACAACTACGCCCTGCCCATGATCATCTTCACCTGCCTGGGCGTGCTGGCGGTGGTCTTCGCGTTCCTCCTGAAGATGGAGGACAAGGCCAAGGGCTTCGGCCTCGAGTTGCCCTGCAAGGAAAACTAGCGTCCGTAGTTCCGACGGGCGGCAACAGGGGGGCCGGGATGCCGCCACGTGCCGCCGACTGGAACCACGGGCGTCCCGGTAGGACTAGAGCAGGTTCGTCCAGGCTCCAGCGTTGTGGGTCTGGGCGTAGCCTTCGCGGTCCAGGACCTGCTTGGCCATGCCGCTGCGGCCGCCGCTGGCGCAGAAGAGGAGGACGGGCCGGGTCCGGTCGATCTCGCCCATGCGGGCAAGAAGCTGGTCCAGGGGGATGTTGACGCTTCCGGGGACGTTCCCCTGGGCGAATTCGGCGGGGGTGCGCACGTCCACGAGCTGGGCGCCGGCGGCCTTGAGTTCCATCAGGTCAACCACGTCTGAAGCCTCCACGGAAAAAGATCAGGACCATCCTTATCACAAAGAAGACCCCGTAGACCAGGGCCAGGACGATCGCCGCTTTGGCAAAGAACATGGGATCCTTTCCATCAGGTTCCTAGACGATATCCTTGTTCGGTGCCCTTGAAGGACTGCCGATGCTCGACCAGCTTGGGAAATTCACCCTCCTGGCGCCCCTGGGCAAGGGCGCCATGGGGGAGGTCTACCTGGGCAGGGACCCGTCCATCGGCAGGGACGTGGCCATCAAGACCATCCGGGCCGACCTGGCCGAAGGCCTGGACGTGAAGGCGCGCTTCCAGCGGGAGGCCCGGGCCGCCGGGGCCCTGAGCCACCCCAACATCGTCACCATCTATGAGTTCGGCGAGCAGGACGGGCTGCTGTATCTGGCCATGGAGTACGTGAAGGGGGAGTGCCTCCAGACCCTCCTGGGCGCCCTCTCCCGCGACGAGCTCCTGGAGGTCCTGGCCCAGGTCTGCGAAGGCCTGGAGCACGCCCACCGCCACGGCATCGTCCACAGGGACGTGAAGCCCGCCAACGTCATGGTCCTCCGGGAGCGCGGCAAGCTCACGGCCAAGGTCATGGACTTCGGCGTGGCCCGGCTCTCGGGCTCGAACCTCACGGAGTCGGGCACCGTGGTGGGGACCGTCAGCTACATGGCCCCGGAGTGCCTCATGGAGGGCGTGGCCGAGGCCGCCTCCGACCAGTTCGCCGTGGGGGTCATGCTCTGGGAGGGCCTGATGGGGAGCAACCCGTACAAGGCCGAGACCACCGGCGCGACGGTCTACAAGATCATCAACGAGACGAACCCCCTGGCCCGGGAGGAGGCCACCGGGCTGAGCCCCGCGCTCCGGAAGGTGCTCCGGGACAGCCTGGCCCGGGACCCCAAGGCGCGCTTCCCCTCCGCCGGGGACCTCGCCCAGGCCCTGCGGGCCGCCAAGGGCGGGGAAGACCCGGAGCAGGCCACCACCTACCTGGACAAGACCCCCACGGCGCCCCACCGGCGCCTGCCCAAGCGGCGCCCCTGGCTGCCGTGGGCCCTGGCCGGCCTCGCCGGCGCGGGCCTCCTGGCCCTGGGCGCTTCCCGCTTCATGGCGCCCCGGTCCCAGCCGGCCCCGGGCACCTCCGCCGGCAGCGCCATGGTCCTGGAGGAGGCCGCGAAGTTCTGGGAGGCCAAGCCGGACGACGCCCTGAAGCTCGCGGAATCCGTGCTTTCGGAGGAGCCGGGCAACGCCCGGGCCTGGGCCCTGAAGCTGGCCTGCCTCTACCACCAGAACCGGATGGTGGCTTTCGGGGAGGCCCTGCAGGCCAGCCGGGACCAGGGCGTCCAGCGCGCCGAGCTGCTGGCCGTGAAGCCCTACAAGACCATCCTCGACCGCGACAAGGACCGGCGCCGGCTGCCGGAGGATCTGCGCAAGGCGCTGTTGAACCCCTGAAGGAGACCCCATGACCACCCTCGAAGAACGGGCCCGCGCGATCCGCCTCGTGTGCACCGACGTGGACGGCGTGCTCACCACCGGCGCCCTCCAGTACGGCGACGACCCGCGCCACACCAAGGTCTTCAACGTGCGCGACGGGGCCGGCACCAAGTGGCTCCAGCGGTTCGGCATCCCCGTGGCCTTCATCTCTGGCCTGGATTCCCCCGCCACCATCCACCGGGCCTGGGACCTGGGGGTGGAGGACTGCTTCGTGGGCCATCTGGTGAAAGGGCCCGTGCTGGACCAGCTCTGCGCCAAGTACGGGCTCCGTCCCGAGGAGGTGGCCCACCTGGGCGACGACCTCGCCGACCTGCCGCTCCTGTCCCGGGTGGGCCTGGCCTGCTGCCCCCGGGACGCCGTGGCGGAAGTGCAGGCCAAGGCCCACTGGGTGGTGCCCGTGGACGGGGGCCACGGCACGCTGCGGGCCGTGGCCGAGCTGATCCTCAAGGCCCAGGGGCATTGGGACGAGGTCGTGGGCTCGTACTGAACTAGACTTGAACCAACGCACAGGAACGACCATGGCCCATCCCCTCAAGACCCTAGCCACCGCCGCGGCTCTCCTCCTGGGCGGCGCCCTCTGGGCCCAGGAGCCCGAACCGGCCACCCTGGCCCTCGAAGTGCGGGCGAGTTTCCCCGAAGCCGGGCTCTCCGCCGCCGAGGGCGGCGGCCAGGCCCCGGGGCTGGGCTTGTCCCTGGTGATGGAGAACGACCTGGTGGAGCACTTCGAAGGCTGGCGGGCCCGCTTCGCCGTGGGCGGCGACCTCTGGTTCTGGGGCAACGTCTCCAAGGTGCCGGGGGCCAACGGCAAGGTCACGGCCATGCACGCCACGGGCGAGCTGGTGCGGATGCTGAGGCCCGGCGGCGACCCCGTCTCCCTCGGCCCCTACGTCCTCGTGGGCCTGGGCCTCTACGAATGGACCTGGACGAAGCAGGATCCCGTCCAGGGCCCCGTGGACGAGCGGGTGGGCCACGGCACGGGCATCGTCGGCTTCGGCTGGCGCCTCACGAAGACCACGGATGCCGAGCTCAAGGTGCTCATGGGGCAGATGGACGCCACCACCACCGCGGTGGCGCTCATGGGCTCCCTCAGTTGGCGGTTCTGACCAGGTGCTCCGCCACCCGGCGCGCCGCGCCGGGTTCGCCGAGCCGGGCGCGGATCCGGGCCAGGTCCTCCCGCATGCGGGCGGCGGCGCCCGGCTCCAGGAGTTCCTTGAGGGTCCGCAGGAGCCGCGCGGGATTCACTTCGCCCTGGAGCAGTTCCGGGACGACCTGGGCCCCGGCCACCACGTTGGCCAGGCCGAAGTGGGGGATCTTGACGAACTTCTTCGCGGCCAGGAAGGTCAGCGGGCTCAGCTTGTAGATGATGGCGAAGGGGGTGCCCAGGAGCGCGGTCTCCAGGGTGGCCGTGCCCGAGCACACCAGGGCCGCGTCCGCATAGGCCCGGGCCGCGTAGCCCAGGTCGTGCACCAGGGTGATGGGGGCGCCCCGCAGCTCGAGGGCGGCGGTGTCCAGGGTCGGCGCCACGGGCAGCACCCACTGCATCCTGGGGCCGTCCCAGGCCTTCACCGTCGCCACCAGGGGCGCCAGGAGGCGGTCCAGTTCGCCCCGGCGGCTCCCGGGGAGCAGGGCCACCAGGGGCAGGGCCGGGTCCAGCCCGGTCCGGGCGAAGAAGGTGGCCCGGTCCACTTCCGGGACCACCGTCTCCACCAGGGGGTTGCCCACCCACAGGGCCTCCACGGGCAGGCCCTGGAAGAGCGCGGGCTCGAAAGCGAAAAGGCAGTACAGGGTGTCCAGGACCCGGCCCAGCTCGGGGATGCGCCCGGCCTTCCAGGCCCACACCTGGGGGCAGACGTACCAGTGCAGGCGCAGCCCCGGCAGGCTCCGCCGGAGCGCCTTGGCCAGGCGGAGGTTGAAGCCCGGGTAGTCGATGAAGAGGACGGTGCCCACGCCCTCTTCCCGGGCCACGTCCTCGATGGTCTTGAACAGCCGGCGCAGCTGGGGCAGGTGCTTGAGCACCTCAACGAAGCCCACCACGCCCAGGTCCCGGACGTCCGCGAGCTTGCGGTCCAGGTACGGGGTCATGAGGGAGCCGCCCACCCCGATGATCCGCAGGTCGGGGCGCAGCTCGCACAGCTCCTTCAGGATCTCGGCCCCGTGCAGGTCCCCAGAGGCTTCACCGGCGATGACGAGCAGAGGTTTCAATGGTTGTCCTCCAGGTGCCGCCCCAGGGTCACGGACGGGTCCGGGGCCGCCATCAGGCCCGACGGAAAATAGACGGAAGGCCAGGCCCGCCCCAGCGCCTCCAGCTCGGCCCGGGCCGCGGCCGGGTCCGAGGCCGGGACCGCCACGTTCCAGCGGTAGCCCAGGGCCTGGAGCCCGGAGAAATCGTCCTCCGTCCCGCCCACGGCGCAGAAGAGGCGGTCGGAGATGGCCTCCAGGTCCGCGGACCGGTCCCAGCAGAAGCCCACGGCCTCGCCCCGGGCCTCGCGCAGCAGGCGCACCAGGGCCAGGGTCCCCCCCGGGGCCGGGCGCAGGGCGAGCTTGACGCCCCGTCCCTGGGTGAGCTCCAGGAGGCCCTCCAGGACCGTGAGGAACTGGGACGAGGCCAGGCGCTGGTCCGGGGCGGAGGCGGACAGGACCAGGAAGTCCGGGTCGAGGCCCGAGCCCAGGACGGCCATGGCCGCCTCGCCCAGTTCTGCGGACCAGGGGGTCTCCGGAAGATGGACGGCGTGGACGGGAAGCCCGGTCCAGGCCGCATGGGCGCGGCCCTGCCAGGCCAGTTCGACCGCCTGGGACTGCCGCCAGGGGCCGGGCTCGATTTCAGAAGGGACCAGGGGCACAAATCGCATCAGGTGATTATCATGGAGCACCGGAGGCATCCATGGCCCGAGTTTTCACGCTTGAGGAAGCCCGGGCCTCGTTGCCCAAAGTGCAAGCCATCACCAAGCCCGTGTTTGAGCTGGCTTCCAGCTTGGCCGAGGAACTGCAGGCGTCCGAGGACCGGCAGGACGACGCGCGGGTGGAATCCCTGCAGACGCGCCTTGAGGCCCTCATGGACAGCTGGGCCGAGGCGGTGCGGGAACTGGGGCCGGACGTGAAGGGGCCCTGGCTCGTGGATTTCGATTCCGGCGACGGCTTCTGGTGCTGGGCCTTCCCCGAGGAGGACCTGGACCACTGGCACAGCTATGAAGGCGGGTTCTCGTCCCGCGTGCCCGTGGCCCTCAAGCCGGAGGTCCGGCGCGGGTGACTTCGGAGGCCGCGACGTTCCGTGAGGCCGTGTGCGGCGCCGTGGCCTGCGTGCCCCGGGGCCGCGTGGCCACGTATAGGCAGATCGCGTGGATGGTGGGCTTTCCCCGCCGTCCGCGGCAGGTGGGCATGGTCCTCAAGGGCCTCCCCGAAGGCACCGACCTCCCCTGGCACCGCATCGTGAATGCGAAGGGCTACGTGCCCAGCCGGGGCCGCTGGTGGGGGGCGATGCTCCAGATCGAGCGCCTCCGGGCCGAGGGCGTCGAGGTGGACGATGAAGGGAACCTGGACCTGGCCGCGTTCGGGTGGGACGGGGGTTAGATCCCCAGACCAGCCTGCCGTCGCGGCCTCACCGAAAGAGGCTTCCGTTACGTGCTCGGCACGCAAGGGAGCGAGAGGCCCTGGCCACCGGGTTGGACGCCTCTGCCACCGGGCACCAAGCCTGCGGGGCCGGGCCGGACCCGAACCACCGACCATTGGCGCCAAAACCCAGCCTGCCCCGAACTCACGGCGAAGGCCTACGCCATGGGCCTGCCCCAGGAAGCCTGGCAGGAGCGGTCGTGGCGCCAGGGCACCCAAGGCAGCGTCGGCGCGCACCCCTGCCGAACTCGCCCACTCGGAGCCTGACCAAGGAACCTCAGGCCCCGCAGGACAGTCAGAGTGACGAGGCTGCCCATACCTCCAGCGAAGCCGGGGCGTGCCAACGTGGCCCCCTCGTCCTCCTTCGTGCTTTAATCGACGCCGGCTCCGCCGGCGGAGGCAACGGGGCGGGATGCGGGGACCCGGACCTACCGGAAGCCAGACACCACAGATGTCTAGGCTGGCGGAAGCCGAAAAGAAAGTCGGGCGGCGCCCTGGAAAGGAACCATATTTCATCGTGTCCGTTCCGGGGACCCGGGTTGGGACTTGCTTTTATCTTATTGATTAGATTAGAGATAAGTCACTTCACCCTGTGTTGGACGACCCATGACCCCCGGCGGACCCAAGACGACCAAGTTGTCGCAAGAGCGGGAAAGGGTGCTTGCCCGCCTCCTTGAAGTGGACCAGTGCGCGAGCCTCCTGCGCCTCGAGGATGCCCAGGGCCGGGAAGTCCCCGCCACCTTCCGTGCCCTCACCCTGGACGGCGCCGTCCTGGTCCCGGAACGGCCGCTGGACCTGAAGGCCGGGACCGCCACGCACCTGGTGTTCATTCTCCACGACCTGCGCTACAAGGCCTTGGCCACCGTCCTCGCCGCCGGTACCGACACCGCCACTCTCGCCCTGCCTCAGAGCATCGAGCTGGCCGAACGCCGGAAGCGGACGCGGGGCTACCTGAACTTCGCGCTGCTGGGCCTGTTCTCCCCGATGGCCGCCGCCACGCCTCCAGAACCCTCCTACAGCTTCGCCTACGAGCGCGAGGCCTCGCCCCCGGCTGAGCAGAGAACGCCCACGGGCCAAGCCCCGGGCCATGAGGCGGGACCGGACCCTTCCCAGTCCTTCAGGGTCGACAACCTCCTGAATACCGGCGCGCCTTCCCCCTCCAATCCTCTGGTCTTCTATGTGCACGACTGGATGCAGTCCCACCAGCTGAATCCGAAAGACCACGGCTTCAACAGCCGTCTCAACGCCGTGGTGGGGCCGCAGGAGCTGAAGGTGAAAACCCACCGGGGCCTGTTCGCCCATGGGATCTCCTACAACTTCATGAGCTTTTCCCTGCCCAGCGGGCTCCAGAACGCCCTGAACTTGAAGGGCGTGCGGTTCGAGTCCCATGTGGACCGGAATTCGCTCCGGCTGGGCATCCGCCTCAAATGACCAAGCCGTCGTCATGGAATAACCCTGGCCATTTCGACCCACAACGGCATAAGTGGTCGTAACAAAATTACCTGAAAAGCGCAGGTAATTTCGTAACGAACACTAATCCCTGATCTGGATCCGCCGCAGGAAGGGGATGTCCTCGAGCAGCGTCGCGGTGCCCATCACTACCGCCGTCTCGGGACTCTCGGCCCGGAAGCAGGGGAGGTGGGTCTCCTTGGCCAGGCGCACGTCGAGCCCCTG